>JAJYGJ010000087.1 GCA_021790695.1 Nitrospirota bacterium
CAAATATTTCATGATCCGCTATCACAACTACAGAAACTGCTTCCCGCTGCTTGCCCTGGGAAGGTTTCTTGAAGCGAAAAAGGCCCGGGTAAGAAAGCAGTAGATGGGGTTTTACTCTTGAGAGCGCTCGTTACCGGGGCCACCGGTTTCATAGGATTTCACGTCGCCCTCGAACTGATCCGAAAGGGTTTTGAGGTCCGCGCCCTGGCCAGGGCGGCGGGCGGCATCGCCCCCGAGCTTTTGAAGCTGGGCTGCGAGGTCCGGCAGGGCGACATAAAGGATTTCGATTCCGTGCTCCGGGCGGCCGCCGGGGCCGACCATGTCTATCACATCGCCGCGGACTACAGGTTGTGGGTGCCGGACCCCTCCCGGATGTATGAGACCAACGTCGCTGGGACCGTAAACGTAATGCGGGCGGCCCGGGAGGCCGGCGCGGCCAGGGTTGTTTACACAAGCACCGTGGGCGCCCTTGCCGCGCAAAAACGGGGGAAAAAACAAAAACGGAAAATCGTACCCTCGGACGAGGACACCCCGGTCGGCCTGAACGATATGATCGGCCACTACAAGAGATCGAAATTCCTTGCCGAGAGAGAGGTTGAGAGATTCGCCCGCGAGGGGCTGCCGGTCGTGATCGTGAACCCTTCAACCCCGATTGGCGCGATGGACAGAAAGCCCACGCCCACGGGGGCCATGATAGTGAGCTTTCTGAAGGGCAAGGTGCCCGCCTACCTGGATACCGGTCTCAACTTCGTGAGCGTTCATGACGTCGCCCTGGGGCATCTGCTTGCCGCCGGCCGCGGAAGGCCGGGAAGGAAATACATCCTGGGCGGGGTCAATATGACCCTCAGGGATTTTTATCTGATGGTCTCCGGCGTATCCGGCGTGAGGCCGCCCAGGATCCGGCTGCCTTACGGGCCGGTGCTTCTGGCCGCGTGCCTTGATGAGGCGTTCTCAAGGCTGACCGGCAGGGCCCCCGCGATCCCGCTTACCGGGGTCAGGATGGCGGGCAAATACATGTATTTCGATTGTTCAAGGGCGCGTTCGGAACTGGGGATGACGCAAACGCCCATAGCCGCGGCCATTCATGAGGCGGTGGAGTGGTTCCGCGCGAACGGTTACGTGGACGCCGGGAAGATAACAGCCGCGGCGGCATGAAGGACGGAAAAAACAAGGACATGAAAGACAGGAGACTGGGAGACGAATGGGCCGGCTGGGACGGGCAGGGCCGGCCGGAGGATTTCCATGTAAACGAGACCCCGCGGACTTTTATCTGGCTGGCGGCCGTTCTTTTCCTGGTGGGGCTGGCCTTTTCATTCGGGGGGTTCTATATGATACAGCCGAGGCTGGAGCAGTTCAGCCCGTCGGCCCCGTGGTTCGTCCTGTGGCTGCTCATTGGCGCTGCCTTCATCCTGGCCGCGGCCGGCGTCTTCTGGTTTTTTACAGTTGTCAAATTGAAGAAATCCTTCCTCCCGAGCAGATGGGTCGAGAGATACGTCCTTTTTGTTCTGCCGAAGGCGGTGTGGCTGGGCTCCAAACTCGGCATAAGCCGCGACCGTGTGGGAAACTCCTTCATCAAGACCCATAACCGGATAATCAGGTCCTATGCCGGGAAGTTTTCCCCCGAGCGCACTATGATACTGCTGCCCCGGTGTCTGAAACCCGAGGTGAGAAAAGAGATAGCGGAGGTCGCCAGCGGCGACCATTTCAAGATAGTGACCGCGGTCGGAGGTGAGGAGGCAAGGAGGGCCATAAGGGACTACCGGCCTACGTTCATCCTGGCCGTGGCCTGCGAGCGCGACCTGATGAGCGGGCTAAAGGACGTGGCGGAAAGAGTGCCCGTCCTAGCCATACCCAACCAGAGGCCGGATGGCCCCTGCAAGAACACGAGCATACCCATGGAGGAATTCAGGGAGGCGATAGCCTTCATAAAACAGCAGGAACCGCCCAGCCTCCAGCGGGGTTCGGGAAAGAAGACGGAACAGGAATGAAAAATACGCGCTTTCAACCCGGCCTTTACCGGAACCTCACCGCTTATTTCATAAAAAACAGCCTCGGAGGAAAAAAGAGGTTCCCCCTGGTCCTGATGCTGGAGCCCACCCACCGCTGCAACCTGGCGTGCATGGGGTGCGACCGGATAAGGACCGCGGCGGACGGCGACCTGACGGTGGAGCGGTGCCTTGAGGCCGCGGACGAATGCGGCGCTCCGGTCGTCGCCGTAACGGGCGGAGAACCCATGCTCTACAAGGACCTGCACAGCCTTGTCTCCGGGCTCCTGCGGAAGGGCAAGTATATCTATCTCTGCACGAACGGCATCCTCGCGCGCGAGTTCATAGAGAGTTTCGCCCCGGACCCCAGGCTCACCCTGAATTTCCACCTGGACGGGATGCAGGCGACCCACGACAGGATAACGGGCCTTGCCGGATCCTTCGAAAAATCGGTGGAGTCCATCCGGCTCGCGCGGCGGAAGGGTTTCAGGATCAGCACGAACACCACCGTCTACAAGGCCTCGGATATCGGGGAGCTGGACGGTCTCTTCGCCCTCCTGACCTCCATGGGAGTGGACGGCATACTCATCTCCCCCGCATTCGCATATCAGAGCGTGGAGGAAAAGGAGAAAATCTTTTTCGACCGCAGGGAGATAAACGAAAAGTTCAACCGGATGGCCGGGTTCCTTGGAAAATACCCGCTCATCAACACCCCCGTTTACATGGATTTTCTCCGCGGCAAAAGACAGCTCCGGTGCACCCCGTGGGGCAATCCCACTTTCAACCCCCTCGGCTGGAAGTCGCCCTGCTATCTCGTGACGGACGGGTATTTTGACACCTATGCCCGGATGATGGACCAGACCGAATGGGGGGTTTACGAGCGGGGCGCGGACCCCAGGTGCTCAAACTGCATGGTGCACGGCGGGTACGAGACCACAGTCATGAGGCTTGCCTTCACCAGTCCCCGGGACATGCTGAGGCTCGCCCTCTGGAACGTTACGAAAAAGCGCTGAGCGATGGCACATTTCCTGGGCCTCCTGTTGGGCACGATCCGGCTGAGGCCGTATGTCTTTGCTTTTTTCGCCGTCTATCTTTTTGGCTGCACCCTTCAGTTCGGGCTCCTGAGGGCGCTCATTTTC
>JAJYGJ010000129.1 GCA_021790695.1 Nitrospirota bacterium
GAAGACGTCTCAACTGATCCTCTTGGGATACGACCGGAACCGCAGCGACCGGCATGAAAGGGGCGGGCAGATACCAACGCCCCCGGAATAAAAAATATCTGCCCGTGGATTGACCGAACTGTACCACTACCCATCACCTTGGGGCCTTTGCCAGATATGCAGGGAAATGGGGGAGTGAGGAGTGTTTGCCGTGGGATGGAGGGTGGGGCCTCTTTGGGGGAAAGGGGCCCCGGTTGCGTGGTGGGTAAGCCTCTTGAAACCCGGGGCTACGACTCTCTGCCCATCTGTTTCCTGAGAAAAGTAGGGATATCGAAGGGGTCGTCGCCCAGGGAAACGGACGGTTCGGTCCTGCCTGCATCCTCCTCAGGTCCGCTGCCGGCCGGCGCTTTCAGGGATTTCGCCAGTATCCTCTGCGAGCCCCTGAGCCTTGCCGTCATGTCATTCACCTGGAGCCGGGCATCCGGATGAAGGGCTTCCGGATGCCTGGTGTGGGACATTGCATCCAGATGCCTTGCATCCAGATGCCTTGCGGAGGGCAGGGCGGGCGAACTTGGCATGCCGGGGGGCATGGCGTCCGACGGGGGGGCCCATTTCTCCACCGGGATATCGAGCTTCTTTTTCTTCTGGGTGAAGCTCGTGGCTATGACCGTGACGCGGCACTCCCCTTCCTGCTGCTGGTCTATGACCGCGCCGAATATGATATTGGCCTCCGGGTGGGCCGAATCGTAGACCAGGCTGGCCGCCTCCTCGACGTCCTTCAGCGACAGCCCGGGCCCGCCCGTGATGTTCACAAGCACCCCCCTTGCGCCGTCGATACTGGAGTTTTCGAGCAGGGGGTTTGTGATCGCCCTTTTTGTCGCCTCCCTGGCGCTTGAATCGACTCCCATTCCCATCACTGCGCTGCCCGCCTCCTGCATTATCGTCCTCACATCCGCGAAATCGAGGTTTATGAGGCCCGGCACCACTATCAGGTCCGATATCCCCTGTATGGCCTGTCTGAGCACGTCGTTGGCCCGGCCGAACGACTCCAGCAGGGAGGTCCCCTTGTCGACCACGTAGCTGATCCGGTCGTTGGGGATCACTATCAGGGTATCGACGTTTTTTTCCAGCTCCTTGATGCCGGCCTCCGCGTTATGCCTCCTGGTGGTGCCTTCATAGAAAAAGGGTTTTGTCACCACGGCCACGGTGAGCGCCCCTGTTTCCTTCGCGGCCTGGGCAACCACGGGCGAGGCCCCCGTGCCCGTCCCCCCGCCCATGCCGGCGGTTATAAAAACCATGTCCGCGCCCCTGAGGGCCTCGGCCAGGACATCCCTGCTTTCCAGGGCCGCCTGCCTGCCGATCTCGGGCCTGGAGCCCGCGCCGAGCCCGCGCGTGATGTCCTCCCCAAGCTGGATCTTCATGGGGGCCAGCGATACGCCAAGCGCCTGGGCATCCGTGTTCGCCGCGACGAACGAGACGTGCTTCAGGCCGGAGGAGATCATGTTGTTGACCATGTTGCCGCCGGCCCCGCCCATCCCAATCACCTTGATCCTCGCCATGTCCACTTTCACTTCCTCGATCTCGAACATCCCTCCTGGACCTCCTTTTTCCCCGAAAATTGAAAAATTTATAAAATTATTCGTCTTCTATTCGCGGGCGCCCCACTCGAAGAGGCGCACCTTCCCGATGATTTTTTTCGCAAGCGCCCTGCCCTGCTCCGCGATGGTCTGTCTGGCCATCCCTATAGAGTCCGAAAAGACATTGCTGGAGACGGCCCTCACCCCTCCCTCCGCCTCGAAACCGTAAAGCAGAAGACCCGCGGCCGCGGCGTGCGCGGGGTCCCGCATCGCCCCCGGGAAAAAGGCGCCCTGCCCCTTCAAATCGTATTGAGGCGGGACCTTTTCCGGCAGCCCGATCCTCACCGGAAGTCCCAGACAGCGCTCCGCCATCCTGGCGATCTCCCCCATCCGGCTTGCCCCTCCCGTGATGACGGCGCAAAGGGGCTGATATTTCACGCTCCAGGGGTCTGTCTCGTTTTTGACGAGATCAAAAAGCTCCTCCATCCGGAGCCTTATTATCCTCGCAAGCTCGGCATGAGAGACCGTAACCGCCTTCCCGTTCATGCCCCTGGCCTCAACATTCTCCCTGGTCTCGAAGAGGTTCACCTTCTCGGGGCCCAGACCATGCAGCCGCTTGAGCCGTTCCGCCTCATCCCGCGGCAGCTTGAGTCCGATTGCTATATCGTTTGTCGCGTGGCCGCCGCCAACGGGTATCACACCCGCCCACCGGAGAGAGCCCCCCTTGAAAAGCGAGATATCGGTGGTGCCGCCGCCCATGTCCATGTAGAGCACGCCTTGTTCCCGCTCCTCCCGCCTCAGCACGGCCATGGCGCCGGCCACCGGCTGGAACACCGTCTCGATGGGCCTCAAACCCGAACGGTCGAGCGCGCGCTCAAGGTTGTCCAGCGCGGCCTGGGAGGCGGTCAGCACCTGCACCTTCACCTCAAGCCTCACGCCCGCCATCCCGAGCGGCCTCGATATGCCGTCCTGCCCGTCGATAATGTACTCCGACGGCAGCACGTGCAGTATCTCCCTGTCCAGGGGCACATAAACCGCGGATGCGGAGTCCATGGCCCTTTCAAGGTCCCCGGGGTCCACTTCTTTCCCCTTTATGCCCGCGACACCCGAGCTTTCCCGGCTCGTTATATGCCCCCCGGAAATCCCCACATACGCGGCCCTTATGTCCACCCCGTAGGCGGAGCGGGCCTCTTTCACCGCAAGACCGATGCTGTTTGCCGTCTCGTCTATGTCTACAACCACCCCTTTTCTCAATCCCCGGGAGGCGACACTCACCGCCCCCGCGACCTCGATCCCCGAACGCCCCGCGCGCCCCGCCGCCAGGGTGATCTTTGTCGATCCGATATCCAATCCCGCGATATGCCGGCCCTTCAATTACCGCCCCCCCATCTCTTTCCGACCCTTTCCGCCCCTTCCCACCACTTCGTCTTCGGGGAAGAAGAGACGGCTGATTTGCCAGGGCCGCCCTTGTCCGCCAGCGCGACAACAGGAGTGACGATGACCCTGTTTGCGAACCTGAGGTCTATGGAACTTGCGCTGATGTTCCTTTTCCGTAT
>JAJYGJ010000023.1 GCA_021790695.1 Nitrospirota bacterium
GATCGGCCTGGGTCATCTCTGGCGGCAGTACGAGCGCGAGCGCGCGGCGCGCCTCGGCGAGGCGCTCGCCCTGCCGTTGCGCGGTCACGTTGAGGTTCGCCGCATGCGCGACGAGTTGCCCGGCGAGTTGCTGCGCTTGCGCCACCTCTTTGGGCGTCTTGTCTTCCGTGTCTATCATGTGATCGCAGCTTGTCCTGTAATAAGGAGCGCGGGCGTCCAGGAGCTGCCTGATTTTGCCAAGGGGGTCGGGCGTTTGCAGAAGCGGTCTTTCCCGGTTCCCGCCGGTCCGCTTGAGGATGGTCTCCGGGGCCGCCGTAAGGCAGAAGACGACGCCGGAGCTTCTGAGCGCCTCCATGTTTTCGGCCCTCAGGACCACGCCCCCTCCGGTGGATATTATCAATCCCCGTTTGCCGGCGGCCTTTTTCGCGGCGCCGGTCTCCATCTCGCGGAATCTCTGCTCGCCGTGCCTTGCGAATATTTCCGCGATGGAAATGCCGGCGTTTTTTTCGATTTCCGCGTCGAGTTCAATGACCCCGCAGCCGAGCAGGGCGGCCAGTTCGCGGGCCACCGAGCTTTTGCCCGTCCCCATGAAGCCCGTCAGCACTATATTTTGCTCAGAATTGGGCCAGATACCGGATGTAGGCATCGTAATTTCTCCGTGTCTCCTCAAGGCTGTCTCCGCCGGTCTTTTCGAGCAATGCCCCCGCGCAGACAAGCGCGGCCATCGCCTCGGCGATGACGGCCGCGGCCGGCACGGCGCAGGCGTCCGAGCGCTCATAGGCCGCCCTGAAGGGTTTTTTCGTCTCCATATCTACGGAGCGCAGGGGTTTTTTAAGGGTGGGGATGGGTTTCATTGCGGCGTGCGCAACGAGCGGCTCTCCGTTGGTCATGCCGCCCTCGATCCCCCCCATCCGGTTGGTCTTGCGGTAAAACCCCTTGCCCGCCTTGCTTTTTGAATAAAATATTTCATCCATTGCCTCGGAGCCGGGCCTCGCGGCCAGAGTGATCCCGCCGCCCACCTCCACGGCCTTTATGGCCTGGATGGACATGAGGGCCTGGGCAAGCCTGCCTTCCAGGCGCCTGTCCCACTGGATATGGCTTCCGAGCCCGGGCGGCAGCCCGGTGACAAAGACCGTAAACCTGCCGCCAAGCGTGTCGCCGGCCTTTGCGGCCTCATCTATGAGCGATTTCATTTTTTCCGCCGTCTTTTCATCCGGGCATCCGACCGGCGAGGACTCCGCCTTCCTTGCGAGGCCGGCCAGAGCGGAGGCCCCCATGGCCGTGGTGTCCGCCGCCTCCATTGCCGCCGCGCCTATCTGGAAGACGAAGCTGCCCGCGCGCATGCCGAATTCCGCGAGTAATTTCCTGGCGACCGCCCCCAGGGCCACGCGCATCGCGGTCTCCCTGGCGCTCGCGCGTTCGAGGATGTTCCTTATGTCTTTTTGGGCGTATTTGAGCGCGCCCGGCAGGTCCGCGTGCCCGGGGCGGGGCCTTGTCACCGCCGGCGCCGACCCGCTCATGGCCGGGTCGGCCGACATGGCGCGCTGCCAATTGGCCCAGTCCCGGTTTTCGATGATGAGGCCGATGGGCGCCCCCGTCGTGATACCCCATCTAACGCCGGAGACGATTTCGGCATGGTCGGACTCTATCTTCATCCGCCCGCCCCGGCCGTAGCCCTTCTGCCTCCTTTTAAGCTCCCTGTCTATGTCGGGTTCGGAGAGGGCAATCCCCGAGGGCACCCCCTCGATGATCCCCATAAGGACTTTGCCGTGAGACTCCCCTGCCGTATAAAATCTCAACATTTCAATGAGTTATTATATGCGCTGCCGAGGGGATTTTTCAAATGGGAAGGATAAGAGAGGCCCTGCATATTGAGACTGGCGATTTTACCTTGATGACGCCGTGATTTTATGCCCCCGGGCATGGAATGTATGGAATATGTGATTCATCGGCATTCGCTCGCCGGCCGCTCGCTGCCCATTTCAGCCTCTTTCAGCCGGAAGCTTGTGACAGGCCGACTATATGCCCTGCGCGCGTGGAAAGCCTGAGAATTAAAAACAGAAAAGGGGACAAGCGTCCCCTTTTCGTCTTCCTTGCGCCCGACCGGGCGCGGATTTTCAGCCTATCAGCGGCAGGGCCAGAAGTTTATATCGTAGCCCTCCGCCATGAAGGCGTTAAGCAGGGTCTTCCTCTGGTCCGGGGTCAGGGAGATGAAAAGGGTCTGGACCTTGTTCGGGTTGGACTTCTCGCAGGTGTAATAATAGAGGTCCCGGCTCGTTGCGGCCGGGATCGAGGGGGCGGCGACGAGAACCTTTTTGAAATCTCCGCTGGCGCAGAGCATCTTTTTAAGCCCCTCGCTCCTGGAGGCGAAGTAGTAGGCATTTCCGTTTTTATAGACTATGAACCGGTTGGCGCTGCAGCCGGCCAAAACGGCAAACATCAAAAGAAGACCGACTGAAAATAAAAAAGCTCTTTTCTTCATTGCAAAAGCTCCTTCCTTAAGCGGTTTAGAAGGTCACCAGCCTGTCGCTCTCTTTTATCAAGGCGTGCATGTCCTTCAGGCTTCCGAGAGGGCAGATGTCGGTCGGGCCCGAACCTCTCAATTTAATGCATGTGCCGCAGGATCGTATCGTCCCCCCGGAGCCGATGAAATCTTTCATCTGCTGTGTGACCGGAAATTTTTCGGTATCAAGGGATTCCGCCTCGACGCCTTTCCCGGCCAGGAACACGTTCACCTGATCACCCGCCTTAATGGCGAAATTGCCGTATCTGAAGGCGTTCCATACGGTCTCGGAATCGTTTGAATAGATGAGGACGCCTATATTCAGTGCTGCCTCCTTTCTCCGGGGTATGTGCCTTTTTTGGTCACCGGGCAGCAGGCGGGAGCGGGCAGGGGGTCCAGTTCCTTTTTAAGCGCTCCTATAATCTCGGGTATCAATGGGTTTACGAGGTAGTAGCATCTCAGCCTGCCGTCTATGAAATAATCTATTATCTTCAGCGACCTGAGAACGGAGAGGTGCTGCGAGACACTTGGCTGGCTCATCTCCAGGAAATCCTCGAAATCACTGACGCACTTCACCCCCCTGGTCAGCTCCTCCAGGATCCTTATCCTTGCCGGGTGAGCCATGGCCTTCAGGACCTCCGCCTTTTCCAATAAAGAGTCCATCTTTCACCTCAAAAATTCAACTATATGTATATAATCATCCTTGAATGTATTTGTCAAGAGAATATTTGAGTTACGTCCGGAATCCCGCCTTGGCGGGAAATGAATAAGGCGGGCAGGTAAATGGGCTCCAGGGACAAGCGGATATACCCATACAAGGGAGGGGGGAGGGGCGTTTGCCGCCGTAGCTTGGCAAAGCAAACTGAACCACTGCCAAGGTTCCCAGTTTCATGCGAGTACCAGTGATATGGCTTACGAGCTTTTCACTATCCGCGGCGTAATCAGTATCAGCAGCTCGTCCCGGTTCGGCCCGCTTATCTGTCTTGTCTTGAAGAGCCATCCCAGGATGGGGATTTTGCTCAGGATGGGGATACCGGATTCCGAGGTGTTTTTGGTGCTTTTGAATATGCCGCCCAGGACCAGCGTCTCGCCGTTTTTCACAAGGGCCTGTGTGGTGACGTTCTTTTTGTCTATGGCGTAGCCTTGCGGAGTGAGCGTGCCCAGGGTATCGTTTGCGGCATTGACTTTAAGGAGCACATAGCCGTCGGGCGTTATCCTGGGGGTGACGGTCAGGTTGAGGTTCGCGTTTACGAACTGGGTCGTTGTCCCGGCCGCCGTCGTGGTCTGCACCGGGATGCTCTGGCCGGACATGATCGTGGCGGACTCGTTGTCCAGAGTGAGGACCTTGGGATTGGCGATGGTCTTTGATTTGTCTATCTCTTCCAGGGCCTCGAGCGAGAGGTTAAGCGAAATGGAGTTGGCCGTGCCGAGCGTAAAGAGTCCCACGCCGGCGGGGGTTGAACTGGAGGTGCTCGATGAGGCGCCGAAGTTGGTGCCGCCGGGTATTGTGGGGCCCGCGTTTAATACGGGCGAGTTCACGGAGAAATCGAATTTCTGGGGGTTTGCCGTGCCCGCGTCGGCGAAAGAGGCGGTGCCGCCCCACCTGATGCCGAGATTCTGTGTGTAATCGCTGCTTACCTCCACGATCTGCGCCTCTATCATGACCTGGGGCTTCGGCACGTCTATGATGGATATGAGCTTTCCGATCTTTGCTATCTGGGAGGGGATGTCCTTGATTATGAGCATGTTCATGCGGTTGTCGGTGGTTATGTTGCCCCGCGGGGAGAGCAGCTTCGCACTCGATATGTAACCGGCGGCGTCCGAGGCCGCGGCGTAATTCAATTTGATGACCGCCTGGCTCAGTTCCTGGCTGGTCTGGGTCGCCTCCTGGAGCTGTTGCTTTTCCCTGTCCCATTTTACGAACTGGGAGAGCGGGGCAATCGTCATGACGTTGCCGCTTATCCTCTTGCCCAGGCCGAACGTATTGAGCAGGATGTCCAGGGCCTGCTCCCAGGGGACGTCCTTCAGCTTGAGTGTGATCGTTCCCCTGACGCTCGGATGCACCACCACGTTATAGCCGCCCACCTGGCCCAGGAGCATGAATATCGGCACTATCTGCGCGTTCTCGAAATCAAGCGAGATCCTCTGCCGGGGATGCGGCACGGGCCCGGCCCCGCCGGGCTGGACCGCTGCGGCCGGCCCGTTCGTCAGCCCGGGGACCGGTCCGCCGGAGGGCTGGCTCACGGTCGCGTCCGGAGCAGGGGCGGATTTCGCGGAGGGCGCCGGCGCTGACGCCTGCGCCGGCTGCGCCTCGGGTGCCGCGGACTCGATGGCGAGCCTGAAGATGCCGGCCTTGACTGAAGGTTTCACGCTGGCCGGACTGTCAAGGAGCACTTTCACCTTTGCCCCCTCATGGCCATCGATCACATTGACGGAGGTTATGCCCTTTGCCTTCGGGCTGCCTATCCGGCCCGCGAAGGCGCCGGCCGACACCCCCGGAAGATCGATCGTCACATTGAAGGGGTCGGGGTTATACACGGTGTACGTGAATGCGCCGTCTATCTCTATCTGAACGAGGCCGTCCTTCACTTCAAGGTTCTTTATCGTGGGGTTTTTGGCGAAGGCCGGCTTGACGGCCGCCAGCCCCGCGGCAAGGAAAAAGACCAGCAAAAGGAGTAAACTGATATTTCTGGCGGGTTTCATCTTTATTCCTCCTACTCGCGGAGCTTTAAGACGGTCTCGCGGGTGTTTTTTCTGCCCATAAAATCTGTCACCGTTTCCTGCACCACTATGTGGTCCGGCGTGATTTTCACGACCTTCCCCTTGTTTATGCCGACCACGGAGCCGTAACGCAGGCTGTAATGCTTTCCGTCCGGCAGCCTTACAAGGGCATAAGAAGGTATCCCCGGACCCATTATAACTGCCACAAGCGTCATCTGGTTCACTTCGTACTGCTCAAGCGGTATGAGCATCCGGCCCTTCATCTCTTCCTTGGCCCGCACAGCCGCATAAATGAGCGAGAGGAAAGGATCGCGCCTGCCGGCCGATCTATAGGCATGGGACTGGTTCCCACGGGACTGGTCCCCGGCTTCCTGCCCTTTCACTTCCGGGGCCGGGGCCGGTTTTTTCCCGGCGGGGGCGATAGAGGGCGCAACAGATGAGCCGGCCCGGGCAACCGGCCCGGTTGAATAGTCATTGCCGGCCCGCGCGGAGGCGGCCCGCGGGCAGGAAAGGGCAAGAGCAAGCAATAACGCCGCCGTAAAGACCAGGATTACGGGCCCCGCCGCAAGGGGACCAGTCCCCATGGGACCAGTCCCGAGGGAACCAGTCCTGAGGGAACCAGTCCGGGGGCCATCTCCCCGGAAAGTATGCCTGCCGCTATTCATCTGTATTCGAGAGCCCTCCGGGCTCGGCGTCCGTAAAGGTCAGGGCCGTAAAACTTATGCTCAACAGGGCCTTGTTTCCGTTTGGTTTGGGGGAGTCCATTTTTATATCCGTAATGTTTACGATCCGTTTAAGCCCGGTCAGCGCCCCCAGGAATATTCCGAAGTCGTTATAACTGCCGGAAAGCGAGACGTTAACGGGCACCTCATATACCACCTTGCTCGGGTGGAGTTTCCTCGGCCCGGGCTTCCAGGATATTATCTGCAGCCCCGCCTTTGTGCCTTCATCCGAGACCTGTCTCAGCAACTGGGATATCTCCTTTTCCGCCGGGAGCTGTTCGTCCAGTTCATTGAGCCTGGCCTTGAGACCGGCGTTTTCGTCCTTCAGCAGGTCCAGCCTGGAGGCCACGCTCTGCGTATTTGCTATCTCGTTTTGCTGGGCGGATATCTGCCCCCTCAGGGCCTTTATCGCCTTTGTCTTGGGCAGGAGCAGCAGGAGCGTGAAGACGGCCGTGTAGACAACCGCGGGCGCGAGCGCCACGGCCACCCTGGCCGGTTTTCCCATGCCCTCGAAATCCGGGGTTTTCATGCCTTCCCCTTTCCCTTCTCCTTGCCTTTTCCTGTGCCGTTTTCTTCGCCCCTGACTTTCATGGTCAGGCTGAAGCGGTAAACCCCGGCCCCCTCGCTGGCGGCCTTCGAGGTGCCCTCCAGATAGACGTCGGTGAAAAGAGAGGACCCCTTTAGGTTCTGGACGAACGCCACCACGTTGTCGTTTGTGAAGCCGAAACCCGACATCCTGATGTCGTTTCGCATGATATTGAGCCCGCTGAGCCAGACGCCCTCCGTGAGCCTGGCGCTTATCTCGTCCAGCACCATCACGGGGACGGCCTGGTTTCGCCTCAGGTCCTCGATTATCCGTTTTCTTTCCTTGAACTTCTTGATCAGGCGCTCATATTTTTTGACCTCCTGGATCTTCGACCTCAGGAGGACTATCGTGTTTTCATTGCGGCTTTTCTGGAGGGCAAGCGAATCGATCTTTCCCTTCATGAAATAATTGGAATAGAAGGTGACGACCACGGCCAGGGCAAGCAGCGCCGCGCCCGACCATACGAATGCCGGGACGGGCTTCGTCTTTTTCTTTTGCCCGGCAAGAAGGTTTATCTTGACCATTTGTCTTCCGGTCTCCGAAGCGCCAGACCCACGGCCACAGCGGCAATCGGCGCCATCTCCTCGGTGCCGGCCCTGTCGAACCGCTTGGGCAGGGCGATGTTCCTGAATGGTTCGGCCAGCGCGACCACAAGCCCGGTCTTTTCCGCCAGGGCCCTCGGAAAGTCCTTGAGGAGCGCGCCCCCGCCGGAGAGGATCACCTTGCCGGTCTCTTCACGCACCGCCGCTCCGTGGAAGTACTCCAGCGAACGGGCCACCTCGCCCACGATATCCTCATAGGCCCGCAGCATCACCTCGAAGGCGCTCTCGGGCTCACGTTCTCCACCGCTTCCCCGCGCTGGAGCCTCTCGGAGATTTCATAGGACAGGTGGAATTCTTTTTGCAAGGCCTCCGTCACCCCGGAGGCCCCGATGGAGCTGTCCCTTGTAAAGACGGACATGCCGTTTTTCACGACGTTTAAATTGATGGTGTGCGCCCCCACGTTCACCAGGGCGATATTCCTGCCCGGCTCTATGTCATAGTTTATTTCGTGCATGTTGCTGAGGGCGAAGGCGTCCACGTCCACTACGACCGGCCTCAGCCCGGCCTCCCTCACAACGGAGACGTATTCGTTGACGACGTCCTTTTTGACGGCCGCGAGCATGACGTCCATCTGCCCGGGCTCTTCTTTAGGGCCAAGAATCTGGAAATCGACGTTCACGTCCTCGATGTCAAAAGGCACGTATTGTTCCGCCTCGAACTTTATCGACTCTTCCAGTTCCTCCTCCGACATCTCGGGCAGGGATATGCGTTTTATTATCACGCTGGTGTGACCGGCCAGGCCTATGGCCACGTTTTTCGTCCTTATGCGGGCCTTCTTGATGAATTGCTTCAGCGCCTCGACGAGCCGGATGGAATCGATGATGGAGCCGTCTACTATAAGCTCGGGAGGCAACTGGAACGTCTCGAAGAACTCAAGTTCGTACCCCCCCCGCTTTTCCCTGAGTTGCACCGCCTTTATGCAGCTCGATCCGATATCGAGTCCGAACAATCCTTTGCCCCCAAAAAACATGTGCATATATTTGCAGAAAGCTTTTAAAAAGTCAATATTTATTAATATTTACCGGCTTTAAAACGCGTAACTTAAGACGCAGCTTTAAAATAGAACAGAAAATCGCTTTGTTTGTGTGATTTTTATCACCTTCGCCCGCCGGAACTTGACTCTTTGCTTCCCGGCGGGTTTATAATGGATAGCGAGCGTATTCCCGTGGCTCGCCGCGGGATCAAGCCAGCGGATAAGCGAATATAATGAAAAAATTCCTTACATCGGATTCCCCGCGGCAAGCCGCTGGGAAGACCAATTAAAGGCGTGAGAAAATCCGGTCTTTTTGTTTTCCTTGGCTGTGTATTCGTTTTCTCTGCCTGCGCGCACAAACAGGCGGTAAAGCCCGAGCCGCCATTCAACGCGGAAGCGTCGTTTGCCAAGGCCAACTCGCTCTTCGAGCACGGGCGCTATCAAGAGGCGCGGCAGATATTCGACCGTATAAAGGCGAAAGACGCGGCCGGCGCGTTAACCCCGCTGGCGACACTTCGTATCGCGGATACCTACCGGAAGGATGGCGAGCCGGATTCCGCCGTTGATGAATACAGGAAATTTCTGCAAATCTATCCGGACCATGAATACGCGCCTTATGCCCAGTACCAGATAGCCATGATCCGGTTCGGCCAGATAAAGGGCTACGACAGGGACGGCGGGGCCGCGGGCAATGCCTTGCGGGAATTCAGGAACCTGATGAACCTCTATCCCAGGAACCCCTACGAGTCCTCGGTCAGCCGGTGCATGAGCAAGTGCAGATACATAATGGCCAGGCATGAATTCATGGTGGGCCGTTTCTATTACAGGAAAAAGGCCTTTAGGGGCGCCCTTGGCCGTTTCGAGGGGATCCTGGAGAATTATCCCGCATTCATACGCACTCCCGAGGTGCTATATCTCGCGGCCCGCTCGGCGCGGGCCCTTGGCGATGAGAAAAAGGCCGGCCTCTATCTCGGACGGCTCCGCAGCCGGTATCCGTACAGTCTCTTCGCCGCGAAGGCAAATAAAGAGTTTGCGAAGAGATAAAAATTAATGCGCTATTATCCAGCCTTCCTCGATCTGGAGGGGCGAAGGTGCGTCGTTGTGGGGGGCGGGAAGGTCGCCCGCAGGAAGGTAAAGTCCCTTTTAAAGGCGGGCGCGCGCGTCACGGTCATAAGCCCCGGGCTTGATCCCGCCCTGTCGAGGCTGGAAGAGCGGGGGGTTATAAGCCATATCATCAGGGGATGCCGCCCCGCGGACCTGAAAGGCGCCGCGCTGGTCTTTTCCGCCACGGACCAGGCGGACGAGAACGAGAAGGTCTCCAGGGCCGCGCAGAGGCAGGGCATCCCGGTGAACGTGGCGGACATCCCGGAGCAGTGCAGCTTCATCGTGCCCTCCGTGGTGGACAGGGGGCCCCTCCTGATAGCGGTGTCCACTTCCGGCGCGAGTCCCGCGATGAGCAGGTCCATAAGGCTGGAGCTTGAAAGGTTCTACGGAAGGCAATTCGCCCATTACCTGAGGGAACTGTCCGGGGTAAGGAGGAAGGCTGTGGGGAAGCTTCCGCCCGCGCGCAGAAGAAGGCTCTTCAAGAGACTGGGTTCGGATGATATAATCAGGAATATAAGGGCGGGGAAGATCAAGTCGCCGCGGGACCTGCTGAAGGATTTTTAGATCGCATCCGCCCGGGGCCGTATTCCGCGGGTGGAGTTTGGCGTCCGCCGGAACGGGAAATAAAAATAAAAATCTGAAAAGTGAAAGACTTCCTTTAAGGAGGGCAACATGACCGGAAACAGCACTTCAAATATGGTCGTATCCTTTACGCTGGGCGGCCTTCTCGGCGCCGGGCTGGCGCTGCTGTTTGCGCCCTATTCGGGCGAAAGGACGAGAAGAAAGCTCATGGACGCCATAGACGACGCCAAGGAGGAAATCTCCGAATACGCCGACCGGGTCAAGGCGAAGATCGGCTGAGGCCTTTTGAGATTCCCTGCGGCGATTTTTGCCCGCAGGGAATCTGATGCAACGGACTTTTTTGATTTATGTCCGCTCGCTTGATCCTGCGGCAATCCACCCGCGGCCGGCTACCAGCGGCAAGCCGATTACAGGGGGCCCTGAAAAACCCGGAAGGAGAAACCGCCCGGCGGGCCTTTCAGGACCCGGTCCTAGGATGAAGGCTTTTTCAGGGTGACGTCCCGGACGAACTCCGGGCATCTCATGTCCTTGCCCGAGACCGAAAATTTTTTCTGGCAGGTGGCCCGCCAGGCGCAAACCGAGCAGACGGCGGTTTCTTTCAAATCTCCCTCCTAGCGCCGGGGCTGGCGAAGTAATGGCCCAGAACCCTTTCGATGTTCATCGCCACCGAGCCCCTGGCGTTTATTATAAACATTTTGTCGCCTATGCGGAAAAGCTCCTTGTGTAGCCTCTCCGGGACGGCGGCCCCGAAGAGCGGCAGGAAGAGGGGCAGGGCCTCCTCGAACATGGGCACTATCTTGTCTTTCATCCGCAGTTCCGTGTCCATGAAGAAGACCGCGATTTCGGGCGACAGATCCCGCGTCCTTTCGAGAAAGGCCCTTATCTCGTTTGGATATATCTGCCTGGGGGGCGAGGATTTCACCTCCATGTACAGTATCCCCCCGTCGATCTTGGCCACGACGTCGTAATCCCCGCCCGTCCGCGGCCGTTCCGATTTGCGCCCCCTCTTGAATTTCACGCCCCATAACGCACGGGCCTGGAACTCCCGGATGAGGGTTTGGGCCACAAACCACTCAAGTGTTTCGCCGAAACTCTTTATCCGCCCGGCTTTGAGCCCGCTCTTAAGCCCGCTCTTCAAACGGTATGCCCCGTCCGCCTTTTCGATGATCCCGGCACGGGCCAGATACCGGGTGTACCCGGCCGTCACGTCCGCCGTTGCGTAACGGGTGAGGCTGTCGGCCGTGAAGCGCTCCTGCTGTTTTATGACGTCCCTCAGGTAGAGCCTGAAGGAATAACGCTTCATATGCTCGTACCAGTCGTCCAGAAGGGCCTCCTCCGGCACCAGCAGATCGCCCGCCGGCCCTTTCCTGTAGACCTCAAAACCCCTTCTCCTGAGCAGCGCTTCGAGCGTCGGGGTGCAGAGCGCCAGCTCCTTTCTCAGGCGTTTGACCTCTTCCCTCAAGAGGTCCAGTTCTTCCTGATCGTCCTGTTCCATCCCGCCCCGCTTCCAGAAAAAGATTACCACGATTCAGGCGGCCGGCGCATCGTTGCCTGCCCCGCTCCTTTACAGCCACCGTTCAGTATGATAAAATCCTTATTCGCATGAAGAAGCCGTATTCCATAGGCGTTGATCTGGGCGGGACGAATCTCCGGGTGGCCCTGGTTTCCCGGAATTGGGAGGTCGTCAGGAAGGTAAAGGAGCCCTCGATGGGCATGGAGGGCGGCGATGTCATCCAGCTTATGAAGAAGGCAATCGACGGGCTGATGTCCCCGGAGGTGGAAGGCATAGGGATAGGGGTCGCCGGAGTGCTCGACCGCGCTGAAAACAGGATAACGACCTCGCCCAACATCCCTCCCCTTAGCGGATATTCCTTCAACGATCTCAATTATCCGGTGCCGGTTTACGTCGAAAACGACGCCAATGCCGCCGCGCTGGGCGAGGCCCGCGCGGGCGCCGGGAGGGATTTCAGGAATTTCGTCCTCATGACGCTGGGCACCGGCATAGGCGGCGGGATCATTTACGGCGGCGAGCTTTTGAAGGTCGCGGCCGAGGTGGGACACATGAGCATCGTGGCGGACGGCAAGAAATGTTTCTGCGGAAACAACGGGTGTCTGGAGCTTTTCGCTTCCGCCCGCGCCATAATCGCCGCCACCATCGAGGCCCTGGAAGGCGGGGCGGAAAGCATACTGAGGGAATGCTGCCAGGGCAAGATTTACCGCATTACGCCCGAGGACGTTTACAAGGCGGCCCTGCAGGAAGGCGACATCCTTGCCCGTGAGGTGCTGAAAGAGGCCGGCAGGTACCTGGGCATCGGCATCTCCAACATCATAAACATCATGAGCCCCGAAGCCGTGATCCTGGCCGGAGGGCTTGTGGGTTCCTGGAACATCTACGTCGATGAAGCGATAAAAGAGGCCTCGAAACGCGCCTTCAAGAGCCTGTTTCAGACGGTGAGCATCATACCGGCAAGCCTTGGGGACGAGGCGGGCGTAGTCGGGGCCGCAAGCCTGGTGTTCAATTCGGGAAAAGTTTTTTAAAATCCCGTCCGCCGCGCTCCATTCCCGTAAACCTTCCGGCCCGCGGCCCGGCTGATGCGCGGAGTGGCTTCCGGGGCCCGGATGTTATAATAATCGGATGCCTGAAAATATCAGAAATTTCTCCATCGTGGCCCATATAGACCACGGCAAATCCACCCTCGCCGACAGACTGCTGGAGTTTACGGGCGCCCTTTCGGAAAGGGAGATGACCGCGCAGGTGCTGGATTCGATGGACCTGGAGAGGGAACGCGGCATCACCATAAAGGCCCACGCGGTCCGGCTTGAATACACGGCGGACGACGGGCGCAGGTACATGCTTAACCTGATAGACACCCCCGGACACGTCGATTTTTCCTATGAGGTTTCAAGGAGCCTGGCCTCCTGCGAGGGCGCCCTCCTGGTCATAGACGCGACACAGGGCGTAGAGGCCCAGACGATAGCAAACGCCTACCTGGCCATAGAGCACGACCTGGCTATCGTCCCGGTGATAAACAAGATCGACCTGCCGCAGGCCGACCCCGAAAGGGTCATAGAGCAGGTTGAAGAGACCATACCTATCGACGTCAAACACCCCATAATGGCAAGCGCCAAGCTGGGCGTCGGGATCAAGGAGATACTGGAGGCGGTGGTGTCGAGGGTCCCCCCGCCGGGGGGCAGCGACGACGCGCCGCTCCGGGCGCTCATATTCGATTCCTGGTTTGACTCTTACCGGGGGGTTATCACTCTCGTGAGGGTCTTTGACGGCAAGGTCGAGACCGGGATGAAGATAAGGCTCATGCGCGCCGGCAAGGACTACGAGGTGAGCGAAACGGGTGTCTTTACCCCGAAGGCCCTTCCCACGGGCAGGCTGGGCGCAGGCGAGGTGGGCTACATCATCGCGGGGATAAAAAACGTTGCGGACACGCGCATAGGAGACACGATCACGGGGGCGGACAATCCCGCGCCGGCGGAACTGCCGGGCTACCGCGAGGCGCGCCCCATGGTCTATTGCGGCCTTTACCCCACGGAACACCACCAGTACGAGGCCCTGAAGGCCGCGCTCGAGAAACTGAAGCTGAACGACGCCTCTTTCACCTACGAGCCGGAAAGCTCCCAGGCCCTGGGTTTCGGCTTCAGGTGCGGTTTCCTGGGGCTTCTGCACATGGAGATAATAAGGGAGCGGCTCGAACGCGAATTCGGCCTGGCCCTCATAAGCACCACCCCCACGGTCATCTACAAGGCCATCGGCCCCGATGGCGCGGAGCGGCTCATAGACAGCCCCGCCAAGTGGGACAATTCGGAAAAACACGTCCAGGAGCCTCACGTGAAGGCCGTGATCTTCGTGCCGGAGGCCTATCTTGGCGCGGTCTTCGATCTCTGCCGCGCAAGAAGGGGCGTCCAGAAGGAATTCACCTACATAGGGAAAGACAGGGTGATGCTCACCTACGAGCTTCCCATGAACGAGATACTCTGGGACTTCTTCGACAGGCTGAAGTCGATGACAAAGGGGTATGCCTCCCTGGATTACGAGTTCATCGGCTACCGCGACGCGGACCTGGTGAGAGTGGATATCCTTTTAAACGGCGAGCCCGTGGATGCCCTCTCGCTCGTCGTCCCCAGGGAAAAATCCTACTACCTGGCCCGGCAGGTGGTGGAGAAACTGAGGAGCGTCATCCCGCGGCACCTCTTCGAGGTGGCCATACAGGCCGCCATCGGCAGCCACGTCATAGCAAGGGAGACCGTCCGCGCGCTCAGGAAGGACGTTACCGCCAAGTGCTACGGCGGCGACATCACCAGGAAACGGAAGCTCCTTGAAAAACAGAGGGAAGGCAAGAAAAAAATGAAACAGGTCGGCAGGGTCGAGGTGCCGCAGGAGGCCTTCCTCGCGGTTTTACAACTCGAAGACAAATGAGCGGCGAGCGCACCCCGGCTTGACGGGGGCAGCGAGGCGGATATGATAATAAAGTCCCTTACATTAGCTTCCTCGCGGACTTGCGGCGGGGAAGCTCAATAGTTTATCATAAAAGCCAGCATGCCGCATACCAAGCAGACAAAAGGCGTGAAAAAAGTCGTATTGGAATACGCTGAGGCCATCGTCACGGCCCTGATACTGGCGCTTTTCATACGGGCATACGTCGTGCAGGCCTTCAAGATACCGTCCGGCTCGATGGAGCCCACGCTCCTCGTGGGGGACCATATCCTGGTAAACAAGTTCGTCTACGGCACGACAATCCCCTTCACTCATGACAGGGTGCTCGTCGTCAGAAGGCCGCAGAGGGGCGATGTGATAGTCTTCCGTTATCCCAGGAACCCGTCCAGGGATTTCATCAAGAGGGTCGTGGGGGTCCCCGGGGACGTGATAACCGGGAAGGACAAGATGGTCTACATAGACGGCAAACGCGCGCCGGATTCCTTCACCATGCATGTGGACTCCGATGTGCAGCCGGCAAGCCTGGACCCGAGGGACAACTTCGGCCCCATCGTTGTGCCGCCGGGCGAATATTTCGTGATGGGCGACAATCGCGATGAGAGCTACGACAGCCGCTACTGGGGGTTTGTCCCGAGGCAAAATATCCTTGGAGAGGCCTTCCTTATCTATTGGTCGTGGAATGGCATCAAGGAGGCGCCGAGGCTGGGCC
>JAJYGJ010000223.1 GCA_021790695.1 Nitrospirota bacterium
ATATTATTCCGGGGGCGTTTGTATCTGCCCGCCCCTTTCATTCCGGTCGCCCCTGCCCCAAAAAGCCTGCGGGCTTTTTAGGGACCCCTTTGGCGGTCCCGGGCGTATCCCCAGAGGATCAGAAGCGCAAAAGGTTTGGCGGGATGCGACGCTGCGTATCCGTCCTTGCTCCCTTCTTCAAGGGACAGGCGGATACACGCCCACCAAGGATGCAGCCCATACCTGCCTGCTCTTATGAACAAGGGGAAAGGCCGACGGACGAGAGACGGCGTTTGAGGTATGGAAATCCTCTTGACAAAGAACCATTTTCAATTTAGAATGGCTAAAAATGGAGAAAACCGGACTGTTACAGAAGGAACCGGGGGCGAAAGAGCCTGGGCCGGCGAGGACGTGGAGGGAGCTTGGCCTGAAACTCACCCCGCAAAGGCTGGCGATACTTGAATACCTGGACGGCAACACCGCCCATCCGGCAGCGGAGGAGATCTTCGCGGCCCTCTCAGGGCGGTTTCCGGGGCTCTCGCTTGCCACCGTCTACAACACATTGGCCATTCTCAGGGACAGGGGACGGCTCCTCGAACTTACAATCGACCCTTCAAAGAGGCGTTACGACCCCCAGGTAAAACCCCATCATCACCTTATATGCCTCTCCTGCAAGCGGATTGCCGATATAGAGCATACGTTTGCACTGGAAATCCCCGGCGCCCTGAGGATGGGATATGAGATCACCGGAAACCAGATAGAATTTTACGGGCTCTGCCCCGACTGCAAAAAACGGGCAAAACGGACAGGGGGAGGCGGTCATGTGCATAGACCATAAGATCATCCGCAAATGTGGGCGGACGGCGGCCGGCTTCAACCTGAAAGAGGATTGACCGGATGGGTCGCCTTGCGAATACCGGATGGAGAAAGGCGCAGGCCCGCTGAGGCCACTCCTGAAGGGTTTTAAAGCTGGACGGCTCGCTTGACCCCGTGGCTGCCACAGGTTGATATTATTAATTCCGGCCTTGCTGACCGTAACGTAATACCGGGCCCCGCTTCTTCCCGGCCGAAAATGCGCGACAGTTTCAAGTAGTCACGTGAATACGGGCCGGCAACGAGAATCCCCTGCCGCGACTTCCTCTTTCTTTCGCTTCAGGGCCAATTTTGAGGCAGGTTCCGCGGTCGGTCAGGGGGTCATTTTTTTGAGGGCTCCTTCTTTAAAATTTTTCTTGACAAGTAATAATTCTTAAATTAGAATCTTTTTAAAATGAGTCGGCGGAGGCGTTTCGGGATATTCGGCGGAAAAAAAGACTATTCACTAAAGGAGGCTCAAGGGTATGGCATATGCGGCCGGGGACTACACGCGGCTCATCGGAATCGAGGGTATGAGCGAAGCGCTTCTTAAAAACCATTTCACATTGTATCACGGCTATGTGGCGAACACCAACAAGCTGCTCGATAGTTTGGCGGAGATGGCGCGGACTGGCGGGACCGGCGCGCCGGAGTACGCGGAATTGAAGAGACGGGCCGGCTGGGAGTTCAATGGCATGAGGCTGCACGAGTATTATTTCGAAAACCTTGGCGGAGGCGGAAAGCCGGAGACAGACGGCGCTCTCGTAAAACGCATCAACGAAGAGTTCGGAAGCCTTGATGCATGGGAAAAGGATTTTCGCGCCACGGGGGCGATGAGGGGGATAGGCTGGGTGGTCTTGTACCAGGACGTGCGAAACGGCAGGCTCGTTAATTTCTGGATTAATGAGCACGATGAGGGGCATCCGGCGGGGTGTAACCCGATACTCGTGATGGACGTCTTCGAGCACGCCTATATGCTGGACTACGGCCTCAAGCGGGCCGATTATATCGAGGCGTTCTTTAAAAACATAGACTGGCGGCAGGCTGAAGGGAGGCTTAAATAATGATCAGCCCGGAGATGACAAAGACCGACAACGATCTTCACGAGGCATTCGCGGGCGAGTCCCAGGCATACATGAAATACACCATTTTCGCCAGGAAGGCGGAGGCGGAGGGCTTCAGGCAGGTGGCAAGGCTGTTCCGCGCGGCGGCGGAAGCCGAGGCCATCCACGCCCACAATCATCTCAAGGCCCTTAAAGCCGTGAGGAGCACAAGGGAAAACCTCCTGGAGGCGATCGAGGGCGAGACATATGAATTCACGAAGATGTACCCGGCCATGATGGCCGACGCCGAGGCCGGGGAGAACAAGACCGCCCTCCGCAGTTTCAGTTATGCAAACGACACGGAAAAAGGCCACGCGGAGCTGTATAAAAAGGCGCTCGAGGAGCTTGGCGCAAACCCCGAGACGGATTATTACGTCTGCGAGGTCTGCGGCTATACCGCTCAAAGCGAGCTGGACGAGTGCCCGATCTGCAAGGCCGGGAAGAAGGCGTTCAGGAAGATCGATTGATCAACGCGAACTTAAAATAACCCTGCAATAAAGGAGGTCTTATCGCATGAAGGGAAATCTCGAATTGATCGGTACGTTGAATTCGCTTCTTGCCGACGAGCTGACCGCAATCAACCAGTACATGGTGCACTCTGAAATGTGCGTCAACTGGGGTTACGGGAAACTGCACGAACATTTTGAGAAGCGGGCCATCGCGGAAATGAAGCATGCCGAGAAACTCATCGGGAGAATAATTTTTCTGGAAGGGATCCCCATCGTATCCAACCTGAAGCAAATCCACATTGGCGAGGACATCCCCAGGCAGCTTGCATACGATCATGAGGCTGAAGAGGGGGCCATCAGGGCGTATAATGCGGCAATAAAACAAGCGGGAGAGGCAAATGATTTCGCCACCCGCGAAATCCTCGAACATATTCTAAACGACGAAGATAATCACATAGATAACATAGAAGAGCTTCTGGGCCAGATTTCGCAGATGACATTGCCCGTTTTCCTGTCCACGCAAACCGGGTAGACGGAGCCGTTTAATTATGGAAAAGGTTATGGGGCGATCATGCCTCTCACAAGGAAATGATTGCCCTATGGCTGGTGTAATGTCTCTCAAATAGCTGGTGTTATAAATAATGGCCCTTCGGGGTTTTGTGTGGGTAAAACAGGGTTTAAATAAGGATTTGGCAAATCAGGTTCGAGGGCGACCCGTTACGTGC
>JAJYGJ010000173.1 GCA_021790695.1 Nitrospirota bacterium
GCCGAGGCTGCCTCGGCCGGACCACGTTCAGGTACATCGTAAGAAGGGCCCTCGAAAATTCGGCAAACCGGCCGCCGGCCTCTTCGCTTTCCGCCGTGAAAAACGCGTAAGTGAAAAGCAGATGGATGTATATCTCGTCCTGCGCGTCCCTCAAGAGCCCCGTAACAGCCGCCCCTTTTTTTAAAGCCCCTTTTTTTAAAGACGCCGCCTCCCTTTTAAACAGCCTTCCAAGCCTCCTGCGGAAGGCATGGAGCCGCCCGACAAGCTCCCTTTCCTTTTTAGAAAGCACGAGACCGGCCGTCGCCCTCCCCGCCGCCCCCGCGGACAGCACGGCCAGTTCGAGCGGGAAGCGGACCTCCGGCCCGGGGCCCTTAAGGCCTTTGGCCCACCCTGGCGCCCTCCCCGCGGGTAAAATCGTTGCGGGCCGCAACCCTGCCCTCCTCATGGCCCTGAGCGCGCGGAGGTTTTCGCTCCTGAATCCCGGCATTATTACCTTCAATATCCCGTCCCTGAGCATGCGCTCAAGGGCCCTTGCGGCCCCCTGGCAGGCAAGTATTTTTTTAAGCTCTTCCGTTATCCTCTCCGGTGCGGGCTTTTTCAGGAGCGGGGCCAGCCTTTTTAACACCAGGGCCGTCTCCTTTTCAATCCGGAACCCCCCGGCCGCGGAAAAACGGTAGCACCTGAGTATCCTCAGGGGGTCCCGGACCAGGTTTTCCTCCGATATGATGCGGACCGTGCCCTTCATCAGGTCCCGTGCGCCGCCAAGCGGGTCTATGAGCCGCCTTGAGAAGAGCGGCAACGCCATCGCGTTTATCGTAATGTCCCTTTGCAGGAGGTCTTCCTCGATGTTCCTTCCGCGAAGCCTCGCGATGTCCAGATGCTCGTTGCCCCTTACAACCCGCGCCATGCCGAAGCGCTCATCGAGGAGGACGAAAGTGGCCCCGGCCTCCGCGGCGAACCCGCGGGCCGCCTTGAGCGCATTTCCCCGGAGCGCGATGTCGATGTCCTTCGGGTTTTTCGTGCCGGCCAGGATGGCCCTCACGCTGCCGCCCACAAGAAACGAGGAGCCGTTCATCCCCCTCTTGCGCGCGAACCGCCTGAAATCCGCAAGGAGACTTCCCATGTCAATATGACAGTCTAAATCGAGTGAAAAATCAAGATATTTTGTAATATAATAGAACCTGTCTCAGAATCGGTTCTGACAGGTTCCAGTCTAATTTGGGGAAAGGAGGACGTGCGAAGATGGTAAGCGTTTATTATGACAAGGACATAAAACTCGATATCCTGAAGGGCAGGAAGATCTCCATTATAGGTTACGGCAGCCAGGGGCATGCCCATGCGAACAACCTGAGGGACAGCGGCATGGACGTGACAGTGGGCATCAGGCGGGGGGGAAGCTGGGAGAAGGCGGAGAAGGCGGGTTTCCAGGTGAAGACCCCGGCCGAGGCCGCGAAGGCGGCCGATCTCGTCATGATGCTGCTTCCCGATGAGACGATGGCGGGGACCTACGCGCAGGAGGTGGGCCCGAACCTGAAAAAAGGCGCATATCTCGCCTTCGCCCACGGCTTCAACATACACTTCGGCCAGATAGTGCCGGGGGCGGACGCAAACGTCTTCATGGCGGCCCCGAAAGGGCCGGGGCACCTTGTCCGTTCGGAATACGAAAAGGGAAGCGGGGTGCCGTGCCTGGTGGCGGTCCACCAGGACCCGGCCGGGGACACGAAGCAAGTCGCCCTGGCCTATGCCGCCGGCATCGGCGGGGGCAGGGCCGGCATACTGGAGACCACCTTCCGGGAAGAGACCGAAACGGACCTCTTCGGAGAGCAGGTGGTCCTCTGCGGGGGCCTTACCTCTCTCATTCAGGCCGGGTTCGAAACACTGACCGGGGCCGGCTACAGCCCGGAGATGGCCTATTTCGAGTGCCTGCACGAGGTAAAGCTCATAGTGGACCTGATTTACGAGGGCGGCATCTCCAACATGCGTTACTCGATAAGCAATACGGCGCAGTACGGGGACCTGACCAGGGGCCCCAGGATCATAACCGATGAGACGAAGAAGCAGATGCGAAAGATACTCGAGGAGATACAGTCCGGAGAGTTCGCCCGGGAGTGGCTCCTCGAATGCAAGGTGGGCAAACCCATGTTCACCGCGCTTACCAGGCGGGGCGAGGAGCACCCGGTGGAGCGGGTAGGCAAGAAACTGCGGGCCATGATGCCGTGGATGAAGAAGAAACTCGTGGACAGGTCAAAGGCGTGAAGACGGGTTTTGGGGCCTGAAAATGGGCTTCGCGCCCGAGGGGTATCCTTATTTCGCCCTTTTCGGGGCCCTTTGCATTCTTGTCTGGCTGGCCTGGGGATGGTTTGCGGTCCTTCCGGGGCTCGTTTTAGGGTTCATGTTTTATTTTTTCAGGGACCCGGAAAGAAGGGCGCCTGACGAGGAAGGCTACGTCTCGCCCGCCGACGGCAGGATAATCGTGGCCGGCATAAGCCGCGAGGAAAAATATCTCGAAAAAGAGGCGATGCTCATCAGCATATTCATGTCGCCCCTCGATGTGCATGTAAACAGAAGCCCCTGCGACTGCCGGGTCCTCAGCGTTCAATACAAGAGGGGCTCGTTCAGGTCGGCCTGGAGGGAGCAGGCCTTTCACAAAAACGAGCACATCAGCACGGTCGTGGAGGAAAAAGACGGCGCGCGGCTGCTGGTGAGACAGGTCGCGGGCTCCATCGCCCAGAAGCCCGTGTGCAGGAAAAAACCCGGCGACGAGCTCAGGAGGGCGGAGCGCTTCGGGATAATAAAATTCAGCTCCCGGGTGGATGTCTACCTGCCCGCGGACGTAAACCTCATGGTCCGGATCGGCGACAGGGTCCGGGCCGGAGAAAGCATACTGGCAAAAAGGGCCAAATGAATAGCGAGCGTATTCCCCGCGGGGTCAAGCGAGCGAATATAATGAAAAAAATTCCTTGCATTAGATTCCCCGCGGGCAAAAATTGCCGCGGGGAGGATCAATGAAAAAAGGCATCTACATCCTTCCGAACGCCCTCACCCTGGCAGGGATGTTCGCGGGTTTTTTCGCCATACAGGCCGCGATAAAAGGCGATTTCAT
>JAJYGJ010000058.1 GCA_021790695.1 Nitrospirota bacterium
CGGGGAAGGGTTTTTGTCAAAAAAATGACTGGAACATGCCTCAAAATCGGGAATTTTATAAAAGGCACGGAAAAATGGTTCCCGCCGGAGCCTGCCCTCGAATGTCGTAGTCGGGGGCTGGAATGACGAAGAGGGCTGGATTTTTACCGCGCCTGGCTTGCGCCGAAAGGCTTTTTTGACGGCGATGCGCCCTGCGATCGAAAATAGGGCCGCCCTTGAGGGGCGGCCCTATTCGGGGCAAACGGCCGGTTTTCGGGCCGGGTTACTGTTTCATGTTCACCAGTGTCTGAAGGAGTTGCTCCTCGGTGGTGACCATCTTGGAATCCGCCTCGTAAGCGCTCTGCGCGGCGATCATCTTTACAAACTGGTCGGACTGCGACACGTTGCTCTCCTCCAGGCTGCCGGAAAGGACGTTGCCCAAACCGGCCGTGCCGGGCTTTCCTATCACGGCAAGCCCCGACGCATCGGTCTGTTGGAACAGGTTGCCGTCCACCGTGTCAAGCGAGTCCGGGGCCGGGAATTTGGTGAGGGCGATCTGCCCCGCGACCTTGTTCTGCCCGTTGGTGAAAGTCGCGTTTATCACGCCCGTCTTGTCGATGGTGTATTTTGACAGCGTCCCCGTGGAGTAGCCGTCCTCCGTCGCGCTCAAAACGGCGAAATCCGCGTTGTACTGCGTCGAGGCGCTGCCGGTCGCGCCGTAATTAAACGCGATCGTCTGCGGGCTGGTGACGCCGGCGCCAAAGTCGAAACCGATGCTCGTACCGGTCGCGTTCGAGAGCGCCCCCGTATCGTCAAACGTAAGCACGGTCGGGACGGCGACGCCATTCACCACCGGGTTATCCTCCACAAGGTTGCCGGAGGAGTCCGTGTGGGCGTAGTAGACATCCCAGCTATTGGCCGCCGTCTTGCAAAAATATGCCGTTACGGGATGGGAGCCGCCCTGGGAGTCGTACACGTTGACCGATGTGGAATAATTATAGTTTGACGGCACGTTGTTTGTAATCGAGAAGGCGCTGCCCTGGATCGCGCCCCCGGCGTTCAAGTTTACGTCCATGCTGACGTTTGCGGTCAGCTTGGCCGGGACCTGGGAAGTGGTCAGGTTCAGATTGCCCAGGGTGTCGCTTATATTGCCGTTTGCGTCCACCTGGTAGCCCTGCAGATAATTGCCCTTCTGGTCAACGATGTTTCCATCCTTGTCCGTGGTGAATTGCCCGTTCCTTGTATAATATTGGCCGCCTGTCCCGGACAGCGTGAAAAAACCGTTTCCGTCGATGGCCATGTCCAGGGTATTGCCGGTCGTATCGAGCGTGCCCTGTGCAAAACTCGGCGTGACGCCCATGACCGCCACGCCGCCGCCGGCCTGCTGCCCCTCGAGCGACTGGGTGAGCACGTCCCCGAAGAGCGTGCGGCTCTCCTTGAACCCGTAAGTATTCTGGTTTGTCAGGTTGTTGCTGATGACCGAAAGCTGAGTTTCCAGGGCGTTCAGACCGCTTACCGCGGTATACATCGCAGAACTTGCCATCCCGGCTTTCCTCCTTTATTTGCTGTTTGTTATTTCAGTCACGTCGCTCATATTGACGCTCGTATTATCCGCCAGGAGCAGACTGGTCTGACCGTTCGCAAGCGAAACGCCCGTCACCTCTGTAAGACCGTTGGACGCCGCCGTCCCGACGTATTTGCCTATGAGGCTGCTGGCCATGTTATTGGAGAGGCCGGCCACCTCCGAGTTCAGGCTGCTCAACTGGTCAAGCTGGCTGAACTGGGCAAGCTGCGCCGCGAACTGCGTGTTGTCTATCGGCTGAAGCGGGTCCTGGTACTGGAGCTGGGCCGTGAGGAGCTGCAAAAACTCGTTTTGAAGCGAACTGGCGCTCGGCAGGCCCGAAGACGACGACTGGCCCGTGCTTGTCGAGGTCGAGGCATTTGTGGTCAACGCAGAGGATATATCCATGAAATCCACCTCCTTCTCATGCAAACAGACTCAAGAGTCCGGCGCCAGCCCCGTCTCTATCGCCGGGGGCGCGGCCGGGCGCGGCCGGGGCGGGCTGCCCGGTCTGAAGCTCCCCGGTTTTTTCCACCCTGGAGGTCCCGCCGTTCTTGCCCGCGCCCTCGCGCCATTCTTTTTTCCCGTTTCTCAAAGATACTGAAAAACTCCCGACATTTATCCCTTCACCAGCCAGCTTGCTTATGATGCTTCGCAGGTTGGCCTCGACCGCTTCCTTCCCCATGAATTCGGACGCGTTTATATGGGCATTTACATGACCCTTGCCGAGGAAAAGCCTTATGTCCATCTTCCCCAGTCCATCAGGCTCTATCCTCACCTCGATCGATTTGGCGTCCTGCCTGGTTACCGTGAAAGGTTCATCCGCGGCGGCGTAAGCGCCTGACGCGGCCGGCCGGCCCGAAAACGCCGGGTTCGAACCCCCGGGGTCCTTTGCCCCGCCATGAAGACCGGCCCCGCCTTGAAAACCGGCACCGCCTTGAGTTTGTGCCGCCGGCGACGATGACTGCACCCCCGTCTGACCGGATGTCTGGCCCCCCGTCTGGCCCGGAGTCTGTCCCGGGTGATCGGTCGCCCCCCCGCGCAGAATGCCCGAATGGTCCTGCGCCTGACCTGTCAGTTGTCCGCCCGGAGGCAGATGCGCTGATGAGGTCTTCTGCGAACCGGCAGCTCCCAAACCTGCAAACCGGACCGCCGGCCGATATTCCGGATGGCCGCCGGCGCGGCCCGCTCCGCCGGCACGGCCTGCTCCGCACTGGTCCGGGCCGGACTGGTCCGCGCCGGACTGGTCCGCGGAACTTTGAATACCAGGCGCGCCGGAGGCCTGCTCACTACCGGGCTGTCCGCCAAGCTGCTGGCAGCCCTTGGCGCCGGCCTGAAGGCCTTCTTTTCCAATGGCCGCTCCGGCCCCGGCGCCATTAGCGGGGTCACCCGTGAATTGTGTTCCCGCAGCGTTCGCGGGCGACTGCGATTCGTCCGGCCCGGCCGTCCCGTCGTTCGCAGCCCGGGTATTGCCGGGCTTCGGCCCGCGATCGTTGAAATTAACACCCTGAAACGCGGGAGTGGCGGCCGCGCCTTTACCCGGCAATTTCTTCTCCGCCGTGGGGACCTGTCCCGTGGGGGCCTGTCCCTGGTCTTTAATGTCCTTCGACTTGGGTTTTCCGGAGTCCTTCGATGACGACGCGCCCGCCCCGTCCGCGGACGAGGCCGCATTCTTTCCGGACTGGGACGGGACTTTGTCCGACGCGTCCTGTTGGACGCCGGCTTTTTTGTCAGCCTCAGCCGGAGCCGCCCCGGATTTTTGTTCTTGAGCGGACGAAAAGGCCGATCCCCGCCCGGCCTCTGAAGAAGACGCGGACTCCGGAGCGCAAGACGCCTGGTACCCCGTCGGGGAGGGCGTCATGGACTGCGGGGAAGGCGCGCCGTCAATCCGGTCCGCGCCGGCGTCGCTGCTTGCAGCCGCGCTGCTGGCAGCCATCATATCCGAGACCGTCTGTTCAAACTGGCCCGGCCCGCCAAGCGGCTGGCCGCCAGGCGGCTGGTCGCCAAGTGACTGGATGCCAGGCGGCTGGCCGCCAAGCGGCTGGCCGCCAAGCGGCTGGATGCCACCCGCATTAACCGCGATGTCCATGTTGCCTGTCATCGGAAAGCCTCCACTCCGAATACATTAATTTCATTCACGTCGAATACATAAGTTTCATTCACGTCGAATACATTATCAATTTGTATGCCAGCACATTCCAGCGTGAATGCCGGCCCGTATGCTGCATGCCGGAGCAATCTCAAATTGAACAAAAAGCGGGCGCGCCGCGGGCCCGAATCCCGAAATTCTTCGATAACTAAGCGGATTATAAGAATAATATAAAAAAAGCCCTTCCGGGTCCGCTTTAAAAGTGCGTCCTGATAGTATCGAAGTCCGGCGGGGCGGGATCGGGAGCGTGAGGGAGAAAGATTTACCTGGGGATGGGAATTTTTTTCCCCATCCCGAGCATTGCGCCCGATATCTCGGCGACTTTCGACGGGGACATATTAGCCATTACCGCCGCGGCCTTTCGGGGCTGCATCCTGAGCATTATTTTTACTGCCGTATCCAGATCGAGCCCCGAAATCGCGGCGGCCGTATTTGCAGGTGGCATTGCCGCGTAAACGGCCACGAGACGGGCGATATTCCGGCCGGATGCGGACTTGAACTCTTTAAGCGCGGCCTGCACCTGCGCGAGAAGGTTTTCGTATTTGGTAATCCTGAGGTCTATGTCCTTTTTGAGCGCCTGAAGTCTTTGCCGGGATATCCGGAGCGCCTCTTCGCGGGCTTGAAGCCCATGCTCCTGCCGCCCGCCGTTGCCCGCGTCTATCCTGTAAACCGGCTGAAGGGCGAAGGCGGATACCGGAAATAGCAGCATGGCTGCCAGCATCATGGATGCCAGCATCATGGATGCCAGCAGCCATGCCGCGAACACCATGGCCACCGGCCGCATGGGGGCGGTCAAAAACCCGGGGGGCCCTTCCGCGCGGCGCGCGTTCATTTGTTTACCCTCCTGACGACGGTATTAAAGTCCATTTCTTTTTGTTCGAGGCATTCTTTTTCCCGCAGTTCCTCGCCGGCTATCCTGTTTCTGAGCGTTTCGAAGACGCGCTCCTCACGGTAGGCGTTCCGGAGGGCGCCCTGTTTTGCGTCCACCTCTTTCATTATCTCCGAAACCTTTCTTTCCTGTTCCTTTATGCCCTTGTCCAGGTAGATTATGTAGTTGCTGAGGAGTTCGAGCTTGCCGGCATCGGGACTCGGGCCGGATTGAATGCCGTCCATGATCGCCATGTTCTCGGCGAGCTTCGCGTTCAGACCGTCCAGTTTTCCCATCTCCGCCTGCAGCTTCTCCCTGGCCTTCCTCATCTCGATGGACATCTGCTCCTTCACTACGCCCTTCCATTGCAGTATCCTGGAAATCTTCTTGCTTGTCATTAAGCCGCCCCGCTCTTTTTCTCGATATCTCCGAAGATATAATAAAGCCCCTGTATGCTGTCGGCCATGTCCCGTCTTTCGTTCATGTCCTGCCTGAGATAATCCCTGAGCTTGTCGATCACGCTGACGGCGTAATCCACCCTCGGATTGGAGCCCGTCTTGTAAGCGCCAAGGTTTATCATGTCCTCCATCTTTTTGAAGGTCGCCATGGCCTCCATGAATTTGGAGGCGTACTTACGGTGCCTATCGTCCACGATGTCCGGCATGAGCCTGCTTATGCTCTGAAGGACGTCGATGGACGGGTAATGGTTCTCCATTGCGAGGCTGCGGGACAGCACGATATGGCCGTCAAGGATGGCCCTGGCCGCGTCCGCAACCGGGTCGGACATGTCGTCTCCCTCCGCAAGGACGGTGTAGATGCCGGTGATGCTGCCCGCCCCTTCCCCCGTGCCCGCGCGTTCGAGTATCTTGGGGAGCAGCGCGAACACGGACGGGGTATAGCCCTTTGTGGTCGGCGGCTCCCCGACGGCAAGCCCTATCTCCCTTTGCGCCTGGGCCACCCTTGTCAGCGAGTCCATGAGCAGGAGGACGTTTTCCCCGCTGTCCCTGAAATACTCCGCTATCGCGGTGGCGGCAAGCGCGGCCCTCACCTTGGCGAGCGGGGGGTTTTCCGCCGTGGAAATGACCACCACCGATTTTGCCATGCCCTCGGGGCCCAGGTCCTTTTCGATGAATTCCCGCACTTCCCTGCCGCGCTCTCCGATAAGCGCGATCACATTGACAGTGGCCTCGGTGAACCTGGCCGTCATGCCCAGCAGAACGCTTTTGCCCACGCCGGAGCCGGCCATTATGCCGATCCTCTGCCCCTTGCCGCACGTCAGCAACCCGTTAATGGCCCTTATGCCCAGGTCCAGGGGCTCCTGGATCCTCCTCCTGCCCATCGGGCTGGGAGTGGGCGCGGTAAGCGGATAATCCGTGCCCGTAACCGGGCCTTTTCCGTCCATGGGAAAGCACCTGTCGTTTATTACCCTGCCCTTCAGCCCCGGTCCCACCTTCACCGAGACGTTCTTGCCCAAAAGCTCGACCAGGCTGCCGGGTTTGATGCCCGCCAGTTCGCCCGTCGCCATCAGAAGGACGCGGCCGTCCCTGAAGCCCACGACCTCGGCATCTATCGCAACCCCGTCCTCGGCGTAAATCAGGCAGGACTCGCCGATCGCCGTGGCGATGCCGGCGGCCCTGATAATGATGCCGGTTATTTCCGTGACCTTGCCGTAGACCCGTAAGGGATCGGTCCTTCTCGCGGCCTCTATGTACGGGGCCAGACCCATCAAAAACCCCCCGCCGCCCCTCTCAATTTCAATGCGCTCAATTCCAACGCCCCTCTTTTCAACCAGCAGTTTTTTGCCGGGGGCCATATATGAGACGGTCCCGCGGGGCCTTCATTGCCTGTCCCCAAGGGTCCCGGTCATCTGCTGGATCAGGTTTTTGAGCTGGGAGTCGATGCCGGTCGAAATCTCCTGCGCATCTCCGGCGATGACGCAGCCGAAGCGCTGGGCCCCGGGGTCGTTCTCAAAGACGATGTCGGCGTGCCCTCCCAATAGCTCCGGTTTGTGCCTGGAAATGGTCTCCAGCACGGAGGGGCTCGTCCGTATCGTTATCTTGCCGCCGGGCTGCATCTTCGAGAGCGCCTCCCTGACGATCCTGGTGACGGCCTCCGGGTTGACGGTAAGCTCCTCGATCACTATCTGCCTTGCCGCGCTCATCGCAAGCTCCACGAACTGCGGCTCCATCTCGCGGACCGTCCTTTCCTTAAACGAAGCGATCTCCCGGATCAGGGTTTCAAGCTTTCCGATGAGGACAAGGGTCTTCTGCTCGCCCATCGCCAGCCCCGCCTTCTCCCCGGCCGCGAACCCTTTTTCGTAGGCCTCGCGCTCCAGTGTCTCCAGGCGGTTTGAGACCGCGACGCCCGCGCCTTTCGGAGACCCCACGGTAAAATCCGGCAGCGGGTCTCCCCGGGACTGGTCTCCCCGGGACTGGCCGGCGTCGAGCTGCGGCATCTCGAACGGCAGGACATCCCGGGACGGGCATGCGCTGATGAAATCATCAGACCACAAGCTCCTCGCCTCCTTTGCCCGCAAGGATGAGCTTCCCCTCCGCTTCGAGCTTTCTTGCGGCCTTAACAATGGTCTGCTGCGCCTTTTCCACCTCGGATACCCTCACCGGGCCCTTGTTTTCCATCTCGTCCCTCAGGAGTTCCGCCCCCCTCTGGGACATGTTTTTAAAGAGCTTGTCCTTCAGGGCCTGAGAGGCCGTCTTCAGGGCCAGGACGAGGTCCTCCGTGGACACCTCTTTCAGGAGCATCTGTATGCCCTTGTCGTCAATGTCGGCCAGATCGTCGAAGACGAACATCAGTCCGCGGACGGAGTCGGCCATCCTGGCGTCCTTTTCCTCCATCGCGCCCAGCACCTTCTGTTCGGTCGTCCTCTCGCAGTGGTTCAGTATTTCAGCCAGCGTCTTGGCGCCCTCGACCTTCTTGCCCCCGCTGCCGCCCACGTCCAGGTCCTTCAGGGCGGTGTTAAGCTCCTCGATCGCGTTTTCGGGGATGCGCTCCGTATTGGCGATCCTGAAGGAGATGTCCGTCTTCAGGTTGTCCGGAAGCAATCCGAGGACCTCCGCGGCCGTCGCCGGCTCAAGAAGACTTATAATCAGCGCGGCCGTCTGCGGGTGCTCGGCCAGCAGGAAGCTTGAAAGCGTCTTGGCGTCCACCCACTTGAGGGAATCGAGCGTATTGTCCTTCATGGCGTTTTCCAGGACCCTGTCGGCGTCCTCCACCCCCAACCCCTTGGAAAGCGCCTCCTTTATGAACTCGTCCCCGCTGACGACCACATCGCCCTTGGATATCGTATCGACAACCTCATCCAGGATGCCCTGGACGGCGGCGCGCTTTATGGAGCTCATCCTCGACATGTGCTTGGTTATCTCCTCGATATACTTTATGTTGAGGACTTTCAGCACCTCCGCCGCGGCCTCCTGGCCTATCGAGGCAAGGAATATGGCCGCCTTGTCATATCCTGAAAGGGCCATGGCCGCCTATTTTTCCTCCACCCAGTTTTTGATCATGTAGGCCGCCTCCCTCGGGTTCTCCTTCGCCCAGGTCTTGATCCCGGCGGCGGAGACGTCCTTGTCCGCACCTATCTGCGTTTTCCCTTCGGTCTGCTCGAGCAGTTTTCGCGCCTCCTCTGAAAGCTGCGGGAGGCTCGCCGGCCCGCCGCCCGGCCTGGCCAGCGCCTTCACAAGCGGCCTCACCACGAAGAGGAACACGAGGATGACGAAAACAAACGGCGCGAGGCGTTTCACGGCCGAAAGCACGGCCGGCAGAACGGAGGGTTTCGGAGCGGCGGCAAGCTCCTGCTGGATCTCCGTGCTGAAGGGCATGTTCACCACCTTCACCTGGTCTCCCCTTGCGGCGCTGAAGCCGACCGCCTGTCTCACCATATCCGCGAACTGCTTCAGGTCCTGTCCGGAGCGCGGGATGTACGTCGTTTTGCCTTTCACGGTCTTGTAGGTGCCGTCCACCAGGGCCACGACCGAAAGCCGTCTGACAACGCCCGTGGCGTTTTCTATATGGCTGGTGGTCTTGTCTATCTCGTAATTGACGATATCGTTTTTCTTCTCGGACATGCTCGTGGAGGACGACTGCGGAACGGGCGGCTTTCCGGGCAGATTGGAAGCCGTCCCGGGTATCCCGGACGGGGCGCTCGTGGTGGACTTCTCGTCCATTGTCTGCTCGCTCCTGGCGACCTGGCTGTTGGGATCATAAAGCTGCTCTACCTTGTCCACCTTCGTGAAATCGATGTCCGCGGCCACCCTCACCTTCACGTTGTCCGGCCCCACCACCGGTTCGAGGATTCCGGCCACGCGTTTTTCCAGTTGCCGCTCGACCATGCGCTCGTAATCGAGCTGGCCGTCCGTGAGAACGGTGTTTGGGTCCTGCGGGGCATTAAGGATGTAACCCCGGCTGTCCACGACGGAAACGTGCGCGGGGTCAAGCCCCTCCACGCTGCTCGCCACCAGGTGAACGATCCCCTGCACCTGCCCGCGCGACAGACTGATGCCGGGGACGAGTTTCAGCAGCACCGAGGCCGTGGCCTTGCCCTGCGTGCCGGTGACGAAATCGCTGTTATCGGGGATCACAAGCTGCACCCTGCAAAGCTCGATGCCCGAGATCGCCATGATCGTGCGGGCAAGCTCGCCCTGAAGGGCCCTTTTATAATCGATCCTCTGGACGAAATTCGTGGTGCCCAGATTATTTTTATCGAATATCTCAAACCCCACCCCTCCGCTCTGGGGCAGCCCCTGGGCGGCCAGTTTCAGGCGAAGGAGGTCCACCTTGTCCGCCGGGACCATCAGGCCCTCCGCGGTCGCCTTGTAAGGGATTTTATCCGCATCGAGCTTCTGCATGATGAGGCCGGCGTCCTGGTTCGTCAGGTTCGAATAGAGCAGTTCGTAATCGGGTCTTTGAAGCCAGACCAGCGAGGCGACAACGGAAGCCAGCAGCAGGGCGGCGGCGGCAAGAAACGCCGCCTGCCTGCCCATGGGCATGGCCTTGATCCGCTCCATCATCTGCGCGACCGTTTTGGGCATCAGATCTGCATCCCCATGATCTGGTCGTAAGCGCTCAGTATCTGGTTGCGGACCTCAACCATAAGCTGAAAATTCAGGTCCGCCTTCTGCATCTCGACGATGGCCTGCGTCATGTCCCCTCCGTTTGCGAGGTTTTTCACGGCCTTGTCGGCGCTCTGCTGTACCTGGGTCACCTCGTTTATCGCGTCGTTCATCGCGTCGTCAAACCCCTTCGAGTCCGCCTTTTGCCCGCCTCCGGTCAGCCGGGCAACGCCGTCAATGCCTCCGGCCCCGCCGCCTGCCCCGCCGATCCCGATATCGGACATCACTGGCCTCCCAACTGCAGGGCCTTGTTCAACATCGCCTTCGATATGTCGAACGTGGAGACGGACGCCTCATACGCGCGGTAGGCCGTCATCATGTCGACCATCTCTTTTATCACGCTTATATCCGGCATCTCGACAAAGCCCTTTTTGTCCGCGTCGGGGTTGCCGGGGTCGTAGACCTGCTGGAAGGCGTTTTCCTTTACCACATCGGAGACCTTCACGCCCTCCAGGTCGTCCTGGCCCGCCTGGACCGGCATCGCGGAGAAGACGACCTCCCTTTTCCGGTACGGGCCGCCATCCGAGGACTTCGTGGACCTCGCGTTCGCCATGTTGGAGGCTATGGCGTCCATCCTCTGTCTCTCCGCATCCAGCGCCGAGGCGCTGACTTCAAGAATCCCGAAAGAATCCATTTTACTTTTCCCTTTCACCTCTTGAGGGCGCTTCTGTACATGTCCATGCGGTTGCCCAGCAGCTTCATGGCCCCCTCGAACAGAAGCGCGTTTTCGTTCATCTTGGCAACCTCCGTGTCCATCTGCACGTTGTTGCCGTCCTTCCAGGGGGCGGAGTCGTCCACCCGGACCGAGGCGTCGAGGCCGGGCTCCGCCGCCGCCTGCATCTGACCCGGCCCGGTCTCCGCGAGCGGGAGGGTCGCGCCCGTCAAAAAGTCTTCAAAGTTGATGTCCATGGCCTTGTAGCCGGGGGTGGCGACATTGGCGATATTGCCGGCCAGTATGCCCTGCCTCTTCATCGCGAACCTTATGAACCGTTCGAGAAGACCTTCCGCACCTGTCATATTTCCATCTCCCAAGCCATTTCCGGTCCTTTTAATTCAATAAGCGTGCCAGGTATCAGGGTTCTTTTTCAGGCCTTTCAGGAAAATTCCGCGCATGAAAATTCCGAGCATGGGCGCACAAATTTTCCTATGCGGAAAAATTTTCCCCATATTCCCTCAGCTTGTTCCTTATGGTCCTCACGCTGACGCCCAAAAGCCTGGCCGCCCTGGTCCTGTTGCCCTCAACGCTCTTCAGGGTACCGATTATGAGGTCTTTTTCCATGTCCCTGATCTTTCCCGTGACGGAGGGGCCGGCGTTCGGGCCGCCCTCCAGCATGAGGTCCGCCTCCCCGATGCGCGGGCCGCCTGCAAGAAAGACCGCCCTGTGGATGACGTTTTGCAGCTCCCTTATGTTGCCGCGCCATTTCCTCGCCCGGAGGGCGGCAAGGGCAGTTTCGCTTATGCCCTCTATGTTCTTGCCCGCGGCGGCCGAATATCTGTCCGCAAAATGCCTTGCGAGGACCCCTATGTCTTCGGGCCTGTCCCTCAGCGCCGGCACCGTTACCGGAAACACGTTGAGCCTGTAGTAGAGGTCCTCGCGGAACCTTCCTTCCGAGCATTCCTTCCACAGGTCCCGGTTGGTGGTGGCGATCACCCTTGCGTCCACGGGGACCGGCGCCTTGCCGCCGATCCTGTCCACCTCCTTTTCCTGAAGCACCCTCAAAAGCTTTGCCTGGAGCACGAGGGGCATCTCCCCGATCTCATCGAGGAGGATGGTGCCGCCCGTGGCCAGTTGCCTTTTTTCCTCTCCGAGGCCCCCGTGAAAGAGCCTTTCTCATGGCCGAAAAGCTCCGATTCGAGGAGGTTTTCGGGAATGGCCGCGCAGTTGACCGCCACGAAGGGCCCCTCCGACCTGCGGCTCGCCATGTGTATGTGCCTTGCCAGAAGCTCCTTGCCCGTGCCCGATTCCCCCTGGATAAGTATGGTTATGTCCGAGCCCGCGAGCCTTCCGGCAAGCTCCACGGTCTTCTTCATCCCGGGGTCCGCAGTGATTATTTCCCGTCCGCCCTCAGGCCCGGTCTCGCCGGCCCGGACGATGGACTCCACCGATTTTTTGAGCCTTTCAAACGGGAAGGGCTTCACAAGAAAGTCCGTAGCCCCCTCCTTCATCATCTCAACGGCCGTCTCGACCGTGCCGAAACCGGTTATGACGAGCACGGGCAGCGGACCCACGCCGCGCCTTATCTCCTTGACAAGCGCCAGCCCGTCCATCCTGGGCATCCTCATATCGGTGACGACGAGACTGAATTCCCGCCCCGGCTCCCGGAGCCTTTCCATGCCATCCTCGCCGTTTTCAGAGAGGACAACCTCGTAGCCCATCCGTTCGATTGATTCCTTGAGGGCCAGCCTCATCTGCGGATCGTCGTCCACCACGAGAATCGATCTCGGGTTCATCTGCGCGGATTGCAATTTGAATTTACCTCCTTAAAAATCTCCGTCTCCACCGGGGCGCGAGCCCTGGGGGGCATCCCATGCCTGGGGTGAAACAGACTGGCAAACGTCGCCGGTGAAACACATGCCGAATGTGCTGCCCTTCCCCGGAACGCTTGCGACCTTTATGTATCCGCCGTGGGCCTGCATTATCTTGGATGCGATGGCGAGCCCGAGCCCGGTCCCCTTCTCCTTCGTGCTGAAGAACGGATCGAATATCTTTTCCATGAGATCGGGGGCGATGCCGGCGCCTTCGTCTTTTACCTCGATGAACGGGCAGCCGCCGTCCTCGCCCAGCCTTACCTTGAGAAGCCCTCCCTCCGGCATGGCCTGGACGGCGTTTATCACGAGGTTCATCAATATCTGCTTCAGCAGTTCGCCGTCGCCCCGCACGGCGGGGGGGGCCGTGCAAAGCGTCTCCGCCCTCACCTTTCTTGCCTCCATGAACGGCGCCATCAGCCGCAGGACCTCCTCCACAAGCACTTCAAGTTCCACATCGGAGACCGAGGGCCTGTGGGGCCTGGCGAAAAAGAGCATGTTCGTGAGGATATTGTTCAGGCTGTGTATGCCGGCCGATATGCCGCCCGCGAGTTCCTTCAGTTTCCCGTCCGGGACGTCGCGCTCCAGCATCGAGGCGAAAAGCTCGATGCTGCAAAGCGGGTTTCTGATCTCGTGGACTATCTTCGCCGCCATTTCGCCAAGGGATATGAGCCTCTTGTTGCGTTCGTGGAGGGCCTCCATCTGCATCATTCCAGTTACGTCCTTTATCTGTATCACCCGCCCCAGGGACGCCCCGTTTGAATCGATGACAGGCGAGTCCTCCACAATGACGTGGTAACTTTTGCCACCGGTCCCGAGCACGGCCACTGAGCCGTCATGCCGGAGCGAGATGTCCAGATCGGAATATTTTTTGCCTATCGCGCCGCGGGCTGCTTCTCCCAGCAGGAGGCCGGACGCCCTGTTTATCATGGTTATCCTCTCGGCGGGGTCAAGGACGATTATCGCCTCTTCCATGCTGTAGAGCACGGCGTCCAGGTAGTCCTTGTTCTTTTCGGCTTCGCGGAGCGCCTCGCCCAGTTTCGCGTTCTTGTCCTTCAACTCCAGGGTGAGGGCCGCAATCCTTTGCTGCAAGGCCTGATAACTGGCCTCGAGGCTCTTTGACGCCTTCGTGAAACTGTCAAAGGCGCAGTTGAGAAGCTCCATGCGCGCCTGCGGAAGCCCATCCCGCTTTTCCGCCATCGCCGCCCGCCGCCCATGTTCCTGAAGGCGGTCATTGTCCATGCAGATTTTCCTCCTCGATGCGCGCCTGCGCGTAACGGCCCATCAGGCCGTCCTGCTTTTGAAGGGCGCTCAGGCTCTTGCCGGGGTCTTTCGCCATCGACTGGATCCTGAAGAGCGCCCATTTGAGGTCCGCGGAGTCCAGGGCCCCGCCCGCCGGGGCGGGTCTTGCCGCCGCCTCACTGTATAATTCAAGGGCATGCGCCTTTTGTCCCATTTCATACACGGCGTCGGCAAGGGCGACGTAAAGCGCGGCCGGAGCGCCTGTTTTTTGTTTTTGCAGCCTCTTTTCGATCAGCCCGATCGCGCGGGCATCTTTCACGCCCGGTATCACTTTCGCCAGCAGGTCCAGGTCCGCCCCGGACAGGTCTTTTATGGAGAGAAGGTCCCTCAGTGCCCCCATGTACTGCCCGTTCAGGTAGCGGACGCGGGCCCTCAGGCGCCGTGTGGATACGTCCTTCATGGGCAGCCCGGCCTTGCTGAAAAAAATCCCCGCCTGCCGTCCGTCTCCTTCATCGGCGTAATAGACGGCAAGGTTGGCCGCCGCCAGTCTCCTCAGCTTCCGGTCCCCGTTCCTGGCGACCCAGAGGTCTGTGTCCACAAATTCCGCTGCGTCCGTCGTCTTCAGCCGCTCGCCCGCGTTGAAGACCAAAGGGGCCCGCTCCGGCTGCATCAGGCAATCGCCCGCGATACGCCAGAGTTCCAGGAATTTTTTTTGGGACTTTTCATGCGCGACCGCGCTCTCCATTATGTCCTGGAGTTCCCCCATGGCGGCCTCCGCGTATGCCTTTTTTACGAGCAGGCCCTTCAGGATCGCCGCCGGACGCATGTATTGCCCCTTCATCAGCATGGCCCGGGCCATAAGGAGCTGTCCCTTGCGATAAGGGTCTCCGTATGAACGGATGCGGTCCGCCTTGCCGAGCGCGGCAAGCGCGTCATCCGGCCTGCCCAGTTTCACTTGGCAGCCGGCCAGGGCAAGGAGCGCCGGGAGTCTTGTCCCCGGTTCGGCCGAGCCCGAGGCCGTTTGAAACAGCCTCGTGGCAAGGGCGGTGTCACCCTGCCCCTTCGCTATCAATCCGAGAGAATAAGCCGCCCTGTGCGCGAACTGTCCGCCGGTGAAAGACCCGAGGTAGGACTTTGCCCGATGTGTCCTGCCCAGG
>JAJYGJ010000147.1 GCA_021790695.1 Nitrospirota bacterium
CCCCGCAGAGGGAGCAGCGTTCGTCGAACATCTGGAGCCGCGTCATGTTCCCCAGGAACATGCTGTCATTGGCCGGATAGACGGGCTTGTCCGGGAAATTCTCCACGGCGGCCTGCGTGCCGGCCCCGCACGACATAACTATGATGCAGTCTGTATTGGCCAGCGCCTCCTTGAACGCCTTAAGCTCCACCTTCGTGCCCAGCACCTGGCAGCCCGTCTTTGCGACGAATGCGCCCGTCACCGCGAGCCCCTCGCTCTCCAGAAGCCCCTTCAGCTCGTCAACCTGCTCCTGGCCGCCGGTGGCGCAGAGGGTCGCGCACTCCGAACAGCCGAGCAGGAAAAAGCTTTTATATCTTTTTACGTTCTCCAGCAGCACCTTCCGGTCTTTTTTCCGCGTGATGATCATGGTCTCTCTCTGAAACCTCCTTTATTCAATGCTGAGTCCGGCCGAAAGCACGGTGTTTTTCATGAGCATCGTGATCGTCATCGGCCCGACGCCGCCTGGCACCGGGGTGATGGACCCGGCTATCTCTTTGGCCGCCTCGAAATCGACGTCGCCTTTTAAGATAGGCACCATCCTGCCCGTCTTCTCGCTCTTTTTTTCACCCACCCGGTTTACGCCCACGTCGATCACGCATGCGCCCGGCTTTATCCACTCCGGCTTGACAAGGCCCGGCACGCCGGCCGCGACTATCAGTATGTCGGCGCGTTTGCAGTGGGCCTCCATGTCCCTGGAGCCGGTATGGACGACGGTAACGGTGGCGTTTGCGCCCTTTGCCTTTTGCATCATCATGATGGCGATGGGTTTGCCCACTATGTTCGAGCGGCCGACCACCACGACCTCCGCGCCCGATGTAGGCACGCCCGAGCGCATTATCAGCTCCTTTATGCCGGCGGGGGTGCAGGGCGAAAACCTCGCCTCGGAGCCGCCGATGACCAGCCGGCCGATATTGACCGGATGGAAGCAGTCCACGTCCTTGTCCGGGTCTATGGCGTTTAAGACCCTTTTTTCATTGATGTGCCTGGGAAGCGGGAGCTGGACCAGTATCCCGTGGACCTTCGGGTCCGCGTTATATTTTTCGACGAGGGCGAGGAGGGCGTCCTCCGGGATGTCCTCGGGCTGGTCGTCCTGCACGGAATAAAAGCCCAGGTCGTGCGCGGTCTTCTGCTTGCCGGTGACGTAGCTTATGCTGGCCGGGTTTTTGCCCACGAGTATCGTCACGAGGCCGGGGACGAGCCCGTGCTTTTCCTTCATGATCGCAACTTCCTTCTTAAGCTCCTCTCTTATCTCGGCGGCTATCCGGTTGCCGTCAATGATGGTTGCTGCCATTGTTTGGAAACCTCCTGGAACTTTAATTTAAAAAAAACGGTTAATCTTAAAAAGACGGTTTTTAATCTTCATCGTTCGCTCCTTTTGCCCACAAGAGAGAGCATCTCCTGCCTGGTGGTGGCCCTGGTCCTGAAGATCCCGCGCACCGCGGACGTGATGGTCTTCGCGCCGGGTTTTTTTATCCCCCGCATGCTCATGCAGAGGTGCTCGGCTTCTATTATCACCATAGTCCCCTTGGGTCTGACCCGCTCCATTATCAGGTCCGCAAGCTGGGCGGTGAGCCTCTCCTGCACCTGGGGGCGGTTGGCGAAGTGTTCGAGGGCCTTCGCCAGGTCGCTCAATCCGACGATCCTGCCATCCGGTATGTAGGCTATGTGGGCCTTGCCGATAAACGGCAGGAGGTGGTGTTCGCAGACCGAATAGAAGGGGATGTCCCGCAGCAGGACCATCTCGTCGTGCGATTCCCCCTCGATCGGCGTTAAAAGCTCTTCGGCCGGGGCCGCGAGCCCGGAGAATATCTGCTCGCACATCTTCGCCACGCGCTCCGGGGTCTTTCTCAGCCCGGGCCGGTCCGGATCTTCCCCGATCCCCTCCAGCAACAGGCCCACCGCCTTTTTGATCTTTTCAGCGTTCAATGTTTTTCAACCGCCCTTTTTTCGTTTTCAGGCGCGCCCGCGGCGACCCGGAGCGTCCTTTTTTCCGTTATGACGCAGTGCATCGGGATATCGTGGGGCGCAAGGGGCAGCCTTCCCTCGTATATCTGGGCCTCGTAGGCAAGGGCGATAATGGGAACGGATTTGCCGGTTGATTTGTCGGGGCGGGCAAGGAGCCGGTCGTAATATCCCTTCCCGTAGCCGAGCCTGCCGCCAAAGAGATCAAACGCGACACCCGGCACGATTATTATGTCCGCTTCGGTTATGCCGGCCGCCGGCCCGTTGCCGGACGGCTCCGGTATGGACATGCGGCTTTTTATCAACTCGGTCATGGACCCGATATGGTATAACGCAAGCTCCCGCCCTTCCACCCTGGGCAGCATCACCCGTTTGCCCGCCCCGAGCGACCATTCGATGAGCCCGAGCGTATCCGCCTCGTCCCTGAAGGAGGCATAAAACAGCGCCGTTTTCGCCTTACTGAAGGCATCGAGCGCCAGGAGCCTTTCCCCGATGGCCCGGTCTTTGGCCTTTTTTCTTTTCTCATCCCCGCCGATGAGCCCTCTCCGGGTGAGCGCAAGCCGCCTTATCTCTGTCTTGTCCATATCATCCGGTCCCTGGTTTTTATTCAAACAATTCTTTATTCAATTACCGGGGCGGCCGATCCGCCTTTCAATCTCTTCCTTTATCGCCCCCACCTCCCGGCGGAGTTTTTCCGACGCGGCGAAAGGCGCCTGCCCCCCGATGTCCGCCTCTATGACGAGAGGGTCGTAGCTTATGGCGCCAAGCAGGGGCATGCCTTCCAGCGCCTTTTCCACGAACTGCAGGTCGGCGCCGGATTTTATCTTGTTCGCCACGGCAAAGACTTTTTGCACCCCAAGTTCCAGGGCCATCCCGCGCACCAGGCGCGCGGTCTGCATGCTCCTTTGACCGGGCTCCACTACGACGATGAAGGCGTCCACGCCCCGGGCCGTCCCCCTGGTTAAATGTTCGATGCCGGCCTCCATGTCTATCACCACCACTTCGTCCCTCTCGGTCATCAGGTGCTTCAGCAGCCTTCTCAAGAGGACGTTTTCCGGGCAGTAGCAGCCGGAGGCCGCCTCCTTGGATTTTCCCGTCGCCAGGAGCACTGTATTGTTGCCGATCCGGAGCCCGAATTCTTCCGGGATGTCGTCAACACGGGGGTTCAGCCTGTACAAACCGCCCGGCGCTCCAGGCCTCTGGCCGGTCCTTTCCTCTATGAGCCAGGACATCTCGGCGATGGGCTTCAAAGCGGCAAGCCCTTCGGCCGCCACCCCCAGGGCCGATGCCAGGTTGGCATCCGGGTCCGCATCGATTGCCAGGACTTTTTTGCCCTCTTCCCCGTAAAGACGGGCAAGCGTAGCGGCAAGTGTTGTCTTGCCCACGCCTCCTTTGCCGGTTACCGCGATCTTCATGGAATAATCATTCTAACTTTTATAAGGCATTGTTGTCAAAGAGAAAATCGCCGTTTTTGGCGGGGCTGCGGGCCCCCGGCCCGTGAAACCCGCGATAGCCCGTGGCCTGCGCCCGGCGGTCCGGTCGGCGGCGGCTGGCGGCGCAGGGGAGGCAAACCGGCCAACGGACCGCCGCCTTTGCTTTTTAAACCTGTTTCGGATACTATTATAAGTTATGGAAATAAATAAGATAATCGAGGATTCCTCGCGCTACCTGATGAACACTTACGGCAGGCTTCCGGTTGCGCCCAGGAAAGGCAGGGGGGTGAAGCTCTGGTCCGCGGACGGCACCGAATATCTTGATTTCGTCGGCGGCATCGCGGTAAACGTGCTTGGCCACTGCCATCCGAGGGTGGTTGTGGCCATCCAGAAGCAGGCCCAGAGGCTCCTTCACGTCTCGAATCTCTATTACATGGAAGACCAGGTGAAGCTTGCGCGTCTCCTGGTCGAGCATTCTTTCGCGGAAAAGGTCTTTTTTTGCAACTCCGGGACCGAGGCCAATGAAGGGGCGATCAAGCTGGCGCGGAAATTCGCCCGCGACCGTTTCGGGGAGGGGAGGTTCGGCATAATTACGGCCGTTAATTCCTTCCACGGAAGGACTTACGGGTCGCTTTCGGCCACCGGCCAGACGAAATTCCACAAGGGTTTTGAACCGATGCTGCCGGGTTTCACATATGTGCCTTTCGGGGACATCGACGCCCTTCGCGAGCTGCTCGAAAAGCCCGGGCCGGACGGCGTATGCGCCGTGCTCCTGGAGCCCGTGCAGGCCGAGGGCGGCGTAAGGATGCCGCCGCCGGATTATTTCAGTCAGGTGCGGCAGTTGTGCGATTCCTCCGGCGTCCTCCTCATACTGGATGAGGTGCAGACCGGGATGGGCAGGACGGGAGAGCTTTTCGCATACAAGCACTTCGGCATCAAGCCGGACATCATGACGCTCGCGAAGGGCCTGGGCGGAGGCGCGCCCATCGGGGCGCTGCTGGCTACCTCGGAAGTCGCCGGGGCCTTCCGGCCGGGTTCGCACGCGGCCACCTTCGGGGGAAACCCCCTGGTCTGCGCCGCGGCGATAGCGACCATCCAGACGCTGCTCGATGACAACTGTTACATTGTCGAACACGCCAAAATGATGGGGATTTATCTTGCCCAAAAACTCTCCAGGCTCAAGGAAGTCTTTCCTGAGCAAGTGGCCGGGACGCGGGGGCTGGGGCTCCTTCAGGCGCTGGAGCTTACCGCGCCATGCGCGCCTGTCGTCATGGGGTGCATCGAACGCGGGCTCCTCGTAAACTGCACGGCCGAAAGGGTGCTCCGGTTCATGCCGCCCCTGATAGTGCAGGAGGCCGAGATAAACCAGGCCGTCCAGATCGTCTCTGAAGTCCTTAAAAAGCTATGAACCTATCTCAAGACAGGTTCTTTTGAGACGGCTTCATGACAAAGGGGTAAACTGCCGGAAAATGAAAAAGCAAAAGGATTTTCTTGCGCTGTCCGATTTTGACGGGCCCTGGATAGCGGGGCTGCTTGACCGCGCGATTGAGATGGGCAAGTCGCCCGGCGCGGGCGGCGGCCGCCCCCTGGCAGGAAAGAGCATAGGGCTCGTCTTCGAGAAGGCGTCTACGCGCACGAGGGTCAGTTTCGAGGCCGCCATCTATCAACTGGGCGCGCATTCCATTTACATGAACCCCAACGAGATACAGCTTGGGAGGGGCGAGACCGTGGCGGACACGGCCAGGGTCCTGTCGTCCTATCTGGACGCCATCATAGTGCGGACCTACGCCCATGAGCGGCTGGAGGAGTTCGCGGGGAACTCCCGCGTGCCGGTGATAAACGCGCTTACGGACAAGCACCATCCCTGCCAGACGCTGGCCGATCTCATGACGATACTGGAGAAGAAGGGCCGCCTGGCAGGCATCAAGGCGGCCTATATAGGCGACGGCAACAACGTGGCCAATTCGCTCATAGAAGGGGCGTCGCTCATGAAGATGGACCTTTCCCTCGCCTGCCCGGAGGGGTTCGAGCCGGACCCGCTCATCCTTGAAAAGGCGATGCGTTCGGCCGGGGGCGAGATCGTGGTGCTCCGGGACCCCAAAGAGGCGGCGGGCATGGCGGACGTCATTTACACGGACGTATGGGTGAGCATGGGCCAGGAGGCCAATGCCGGAGAGAAGAAAGACAGGCTCAGGGACTACCAGATAAACGAAGCCCTTCTGGCCTGCGCGAAACCGGACGCCGTCGTGATGCATTGCCTGCCCGCGCACCGCGGGGAGGAGATAACCTCCGGCGTAATGGACGGCCCCCGCAGCGTCGTCTTCGAGCAGGCCGCAAACAGGCTCCATACGGGCAAGGCCCTCCTCGAGAGGCTCATGGCCTCCTGATGAATGAGATGAACGTGATGAACGACACGCTCCTGGTCATCCCGCTCGGGGGGCTCGAGGAGATCGGCGGCCTGAACATGATGGTCATTCAATACGGGGAGACGATCATAGTGGTTGACGCCGGACTAATGTTCCCCGAGGAGGACATGCTGGGGATCGACTTTGTCATCCCGGATTTTTCCTACCTGGTGGAAAACAGGGAAAAGGTAAAGGCGATAATAATCACTCACGGGCACGAGGACCACACCGGCGCGCTGCCGTTCCTGCTTAAAGCCGTCCCGGCCCCGTTATACGCCACGCCCCTCACGCTGGGGCTCATAAAAGACAAGCTGCGGGAATACGACATAGAGGCCGAGATGCACCCGGTGAGGCCCAGGGAAAAGATTTCCGTCGGGCCTTTCGAGGTGGAGTTCGTCCGCGTCACACACAGCATCGTGGACGGCGTGGGCCTGGGCATCACCACCCCGCTTGGCAGGCTGGTCCACACGGGGGATTTCAAGGTGGACCCCACCCCGGTGGACGGGGAACTTCTCGATTTCCACAGGTTCGCGCAGTACGGGGAGCAAAACACCCTGCTCCTGATGTCCGATTCCACGAACGCCGAGAAGGGCGGGTTTACCTTCTCGGAAAAGGAAGTCAGGAGGGCCTTCGAGGACATATTCGTCACCGCGAAGGGCAGGATAATAATCTCCACCTTCGCCTCCAATATCCACCGCATGCAGCAGGCGATAGACGTGGCCGTCATGTTCGGACGGAAGGTCATCCTCGCCGGCAGGTCCGTGGTGGGGAACGCGCAGATAGCCCTGGACCTGGGCTATCTGAAGATACCGCGCGAGACCTGGCTCAAGCTGGAGGACCTGAAGGGCCTCGAAGACGACAAGGTCGTCATAATAACCACGGGCTCGCAGGGGGAGCCGATGAGCGTGCTCTCAAGGATAGCCACCGACGAGCACAAGCAGATAAAGATAAAGGAAGGAGACACCGTCGTCCTTTCGGCCAAGATAATCCCCGGCAACGAGCGCCCGATCGGCAGGATTGTAAACCACCTCTGCAGGCGGGGCGCAAACGTCATCTATGAGAAGGTCTCCGATATACACGTCTCGGGCCACGCCTCCAAGGAGGAGCTGAAGCTCATGCTGAACCTTGTGCGGCCCAGGTACTTTGTGCCGCTGCACGGCGAGTACAGGCAGCGCGCGACCCACGCCGGCCTGGCGCTCAAGCTGGGCATACCGAAGGAAAACATATTCATGCTGGATAACGGCGATGTGCTGGAGATTCGCCCGGAGGAGGCGCGCTGCGCGGGGAAGGTGGATTCCGGCCGCGTATTCATAGACGGCAGGGGAGGGCCCGGGGGCGTGGAGGAGATAGTCCTCAGGGACAGGATGCGTCTTGCCCACGACGGTGTGGTCATCGTGCTCGTGGGGGTTGAAAAACTGACCGGGAGCATCGTCTCCGGACCGGACGTGATATCGAGGGGTTTTATATTCGAGGACGCCTCGCCGGAGCTTATAGCGGACGTGAAGGAGTATATGTCCGGGATCATCGGCGCCCTGGACAAGGAGGTCATCGCGGACAGGGCGCTCCTTCAGGCCAGGATCAGAAGCGCGCTCAAGAAATACCTTAGAAACGTATTGGACAGAAGACCGCTCATAATGCCTATAATAATGGAAGTCTGAGGCGGCGAAAAAACCGGGGAAAAACGAAAAAATGAAACTTGTCTATTTCGACCATAACGCGACCACTCCCGTCCATCCAGAGATAAAAAACGCCATGCTGCCTTTTCTTGGGGAGGCGTTCGGAAACCCCTCCTCCTCGCACCAGCCCGCCAGAGGGGCGAGAATGGCGGTCGAGAAGGCAAGGGGACAGGTGGCAGCGCTCATAAACGCGGAGCCCGATGAGATCGTCTTTACCAGCGGCGGCACGGAGGGCGATAACCATGCCATCAAAGGGGTGCTCTTTAATTTTCTCAGGCATGGCCACCAGTGGCATGGCCACCAGTGGCGTGGCGGCCAGTGGCGTGGCGGCCACGCCATCACGACGGCGGTGGAACATCCCGCTGTCCTCGAGTCCTTCATGTTCATGAAAAAATTCTTCGGTTTCGAGACCACCTGTCTGCCGGTGGACGGCTCCGGGATGCCCGACCCGGACGATCTGAAAAAGGCCATCCGCGCGGATACGGTCCTCGTCTCCATTATGACCGCCAATAACGAGACGGGGAACATCTTCCCGGTGAGGGAGATGGCGCGGACGGCGCATGAGCACGGGATTCTTTTTCACACGGACGCCGTACAGATGACCGGCAAGCTGCCCATCGACGTAAAGGACCTGGGTGTGGACCTCCTTACCGCCTCCGGGCACAAATTCAACGCCCCCAAGGGCGCCGGGTTCCAGTTCATAAGAAAAGGTACTGCGGCGGAGGCCTTGTTTTCAGGCGGCCATCAGGAGCGGGGATTCCGCGCGGGGACCGAAAATGTCCCCGGCATCGCCGCCCTGGGCATGGCCTGCGAGCTGGCCCGCACCGGCATGAAAGAAAAGATGGAACATATTCGCCCCCTCAGGGACAGGCTTGAAGAGGGGATTTTGGGGAGCGTTTCAGAGACGGTCCTGAACGGGCACGGGAAAAACAGGGTCTATAACACATGCAACATAAGCTTCAGGTACATAGAGGCGGAAGCTCTCCTTCAGATGCTCGATATGCGGGGCATCTGCGTTTCCACCGGATCGGCCTGCTCCTCCGAGACGGCCGAGCCCTCGCACGTGCTTCAGGCGATGGGGCTTTCCCCCGTATGCTCGCGCGGGGCGGTAAGGTTCAGCCTGGGACTGGGCAACACCGCGGAGGAAGTGGATTACTGCCTTTACGTCCTGCCCCCGCTCGTCCGCCGTCTCCAGGAGATGTCTCCGCTTTTCCCCGCGAAGTAGATGGAAGAACTTGAAAAACAGTACCTCGTCTCGTATTATGACGGACGGGTACGGCTGCTTGGCGAGACACCCGGCGCGCTCGGATGGAGCCCGGCGGGGCAGAGGGCGCGCTACGAGGCGGCCCTGGAATTGTTCGGGCGCGAACGCCTGGACGGGGCGCGCCTTGCCGATTACGGCTGCGGGCTGGGGGATTTTTACGGCTTCCTGCTCGAAAAAGGGGTCTCGGGGGCGCGCTACCACGGTTTTGATATAAACCCCGGTCTCGTTGAGATTGCAAGGCGCCGTTACCCCGGCGGCACATTCTCTGTCCTGGATATAGACCTCTCCCCGCTTCCGTGCGATTTTGATTTCTCCCTGATATGCGGGGTGTTCAACCAGAGGCTTGAAGGCGCAATCCCCGCCGGGAAAAGATGCATGGGAAGGATCTGGGCGCAGACGGGAAAGGCCCTTTTCTTCGACGCCCTGTCCGCGGATTCGGGCGGCAGGGACATATCGCTCCAGTACTGGAGCCCGGGGGACCTCTTTGATTTCGCGGCCGCCCTGCCTCGCGCCTCGGCCGCCCTTTTCGAGGCCCTGGCGAGCCGGGGCAACCTCGTTTTGTTCCTGGAGAGGGACGCATGCCCGAAGAGCTGAGAATAGGCAGGATATTCTACCTGAACCTATACCCGATATTTCACGGACTGGACAAGACGGCGCCCGGAGGGCGCTACCTCTATTTCGACGGCCATCCCGCGCGCGTGAACGCCTGGCTCCGGACGGGCGGCGTGGACTTAAGCCCGTCCTCATCCATCGTCTACTTGAGGGAGCCGGGGGATTTCAGTCTTATCGAGGGCCATTCGGTCAGCGCCGACGGGCCGATAAGGAGCATCTATCTCTTCAGCCGGTTTCCGCTTGAAGAGCTTGGCGGCAGGCTGATAGGCGTCACGAACCAGACTGAGACTTCGGTCGCCCTCCTGCGGATTATATTGGGGAAATTCCTGGGCCTCGATCACCGCATCCGGGTGACGGCGCTGCCCGCTGCCCGCGCGCTTTCCAGGTTCTCCGCCTATCTTGCAATCGGAGACGATGCGATGCGCGCCCGCAAGGATTTCACCTTTGAGGGAAGATTCCGGAAGAACGGCCCCGTTTCCTCCGGTGATTTATTCGTTTACGACCTGGGCGAGATATGGCGCGAAAAAACGGGGCTGCCCTTCGTCTTTGCACTCTGGATAGCGAGGAAGGAGAGCATGAAGGCGAAGAGGCGGGCTTTCGGGCAGTTCAAGCGAGACCTTGACAGCGCGAAGGGCTATGCCCTTTCCCATCTCGGGGAGGCCGCGCGGCGGCAGCCGGTCGCCGAATTGAGCCGGCAAGAGGTCATCCGGTACTGGAAAGGCATCTCCTACGGCCTGGGCCCGGCCGAGAAAAAAGGGCTGCGTCTTTTCGGGAGATACGCCCGCGAACTGGGGCTGCTGTAACTTTTATTCCGCGTTATATTCCTGGAGGGGCCTGATGGAATAGGCCCCCGCCTTCAGGCTCTCCACGGCCTCCACCACCGCGCCGGCGCCGGAGATGGTCGTCGTGTAGGGCACGCCGTATCGCATGGCGTTTTGCCTTATATAGAAGGAATCCTTGTGGGCCCTGGCGTCGCTTATCGTGTTTACGATGAAAGAGAGTTCCCTGTTTTTTATGAGGTCCAGGACATTGGGCCTGCCCTCCGTGAGCTTGTTGACGCATTCCACCGCCATCACGCCGTGCCGGGTCAGGTGCTCCGCGGTCCCCCTGGTGGCCACGATGCCGAAGCCCATGCCGGCAAGTTTTTTTGCCAGCGCGACGGAGGCCGGTTTGTCCTTGTCCCTCAGGCTGAAGAATATCTTGCCGGAGACGGGTATGCCGTTTCCGGAGGCGCTCTGCGCCTTGGCGAAGGCGAGCCCGAAATTCCGGTCTATCCCCATGACCTCGCCCGTCGATTTCATTTCGGGCCCAAGTATCGGATCTACGCCGTAAAACCGGTCGAAAGGGAAAACCGCCTCTTTCACCGCCACGTGGCCCTTTTTTCCGTGCCTGATGCCGTCCGCAAGCCCCAGTTCCTCAAGCGTTGCGCCCGCCATGAGTTTCGCCGCCACCTTGGCAAGCGGCACACCGGTCGCCTTGCTCACGAAGGGGATGGTCCTTGAGGCCCGCGGGTTCACCTCCAGTATGTAGACGTCCCTGTCCTTTATAGCGAACTGGACGTTCATGAGCCCCACCACCCTGAGTTCGAGGGCAAGTGCCCGGGTCTGCCTTTCTATCTCCTCCACGATCTCCCTGTCCAGCGAATAAGGCGGTATCGAGCAGGCGGAATCGCCCGAATGGATGCCGGCCTCCTCTATGTGCTCCATGACGCCGCCGATAAAGACCCGGCTGCCGTCCGAGACCGCGTCCACGTCCACCTCGACCGCGCACTCCAGGTACTTGTCGATGAGCACCGGCCCTAACTTCAGATAATCCGGCGAGGCCGTCACCGCCTTTTGCATATAGGACGCAAGCGCCTCGTCGTCATAGACGATCTCCATGGCCTGCCCGCCCAGCACGTATGAGGGGCGCACCATCACCGGGTAGCCGATGCGCGCCGCCGCGGTCAGGGCCTCTTCCACCGAAGACGCCGTGTAGCTCTGGGGCTGCCTCAAGCCCAGTTTTTCAAGCAGTTCCCTGAAGCGCCTCCTGTCCTCCGCCCGGTCTATCGCGTCCGGGCTCGTGCCCATTATCCTCACACCCTCCTGTTCGAGCGGGATGGCCAGTTTGAGCGGGGTCTGCCCCCCGAACTGCACGATCACGCCCTCCGGCCTTTCCACCTCGATGATGTTCATGACGTCCTCGATGGTGAGGGGCTCGAAGTAGAGCCTGTCGGCCGTGTCGTAATCGGTGCTTACGGTCTCGGGGTTGCAGTTCACCATTATCGTCTCGTAGCCAAGCTCCTTGAGCGCGAAGACGGCGTGCACGCAGCAGTAGTCGAACTCTATGCCCTGCCCGATGCGGTTCGGGCCGGAGCCCAGGATTATCACCTTTTTCCTGCCCGAAGGCGAGGCCTCGCACTGGGGGGCCGGGGCCCCCCGCCCGATTTCCCCGATGGCATAAAACGGTTTTTCCCAGGTGGAATAGAGATACGGGGTAAACGCTTGAAACTCCGCGGAGCAGGTGTCCACCATCTTATATGCGGCCCTGAGGCCCAGTTCCTTCCTGAGCCCTCTTATCTGCGCTTCCGTTTTTTTCGCAAGGCGGGAAAGCCTCATGTCCGAGAACCCGAGGCCCTTAAACCCTTCGATCTCTTCCCTGAGCGCAGCCTCCGGCATGGCCTTTATCTTTTCTTCGGCGTCTGTTATCTCCCTGATGTTTTCAAGAAACCAGGGGTCTATTCCCGTAAGCCCGTGAATCTCTTTTACGGTGAATTTCCGTCTGTCCGGGGAACCTCTCAGGGCATCCGCGATCGTGTAAAGCCTGGCCGGGTTGGGTTTCTTCAGAGAGGCGGCGATGTCTTCCTCGGAGGGCCCCGTTTTCCGGGAATCCGGCCCCATGTTTTTTTCAGGCCCCGACTCCCCCTCTTCCTCAAACCCGAAACTTCCGGTCTCCAGGCTCCTTATCGCCTTTTGAAGCGATTCCTTGAAGGTCCTGCCGATGGCCATGACCTCGCCCACCGATTTCATCTGCGTGGTGAGGAGCGGGTCGGCCTCCGGGAATTTCTCGAAGGCGAAGCGCGGTATCTTGGTGACGACATAGTCTATCGCCGGCTCGAAGCTGGCCGGGGTTTCCCTGGTGATGCTGTTCGGGATTTCGTTCAGGGCAAGGCCCACGGCGAGCTTCGCCGCGATCTTGGCTATGGGGAAGCCCGTCGCCTTGCTGGCCAGCGCGGAGCTTCTGGAGACCCTGGGGTTCATCTCGATGACGACCATCCGGCCGGTTTCCGGGTGCAGGGCGAACTGTATGTTGCTGCCGCCGGTGTCCACGCCTATCTCCCGGATTATGGCCATGGCGGCGTTCCTCATCCTCTGGTACTCCCTGTCGGTCAGGGTCTGGGCCGGGGCGACCGTTATGGAGTCTCCGGTATGGACCCCCATGGGGTCGAAATTCTCTATGGAGCAGATGATGACGACGTTGTCATGCATGTCCCGCATGACCTCAAGCTCATACTCCTTCCAGCCCAGGACCGATTCTTCCACAAGCACCTGGTGGTTGAGGGAGAGTTTCAGGCCCTTCTCCAGCAGTTGCCCGTATTCCTCCATGTTATAGACAATCCCGCCGCCGGTGCCTCCCAGGGTGAAGGCGGGCCGAAGGATCGCGGGAAACCCTATCTCCTCGATGCGCTTAAAGCCTTCCTCCAGGCTGCATACGACGGCGCTTTCGGGCACCTCGAGGCCGATGCTTTTCATGCTCTGGCGGAAAAGCCACCTGTCCTCCGCTTTCCTTATGGATTCGAGCTTTGCCCCTATCAGCTCCACGCCAAATCTTTCGAGCGTCCCGTTCATGGACAACTCGACCGCAAGGTTGAGCGCGGTCTGTCCGCCCATCGTGGGCAGGATGGCCTGGGGCCTTTCCTTTTCCAGGATAAGCTCGATAATGCCCGCCGTGAGGGGCTCTATGTATGTGGCGTCGGCTATCTCCGGATCAGTCATTATGGTCGCGGGATTGGAGTTCACGAGCACCACCTTGTAGCCTTCCTCCCGGAGGGCCTTGCACGCCTGCGTGCCCGAATAATCGAACTCGCACGCCTGCCCTATGACTATCGGACCCGAACCGATAATGAGGATCTTTTCTATGTCAGTGCGCTTGGGCATCCGGACTCCCGGGGAAAAGGAATTTTTTCATTTCAACCACGATCCCGGCCGCGTCCCCGCTGTCGCGCCCGGAATAAATCTCGATCCCGCCCGCGGCGGGGCCCTTCAACCTTAACCGGACGGTATAAAAATCCGCTGGTTCGTTCAGGCCGGGAAGGACCGTGAAATGGTGAAGGGCTATTTCTTCCACTTCTCTCAAGCCGTCCGGATTGCCCGGAACGATTGTTTTGCGCTCCGCCTCGACCCCTTCTATCTCTCCGGTCGCGAACCTCGTCACACCCTTTAAGGGCAGCCCCAGAAGGGCGACCCCGGAGTCCCGGTCCGCAGTGAACTTCAGCGACCTTTTTTTGAACACGAAAACACGAAAGAAAAGGAACCCCAGCGTGTATGCCGCGAACATGGCCGGCCAGCGCCAGAACCCGTGGGTCCCGGGCAACAGGAACACCGCAACCGCCGGAAGGGTCGCTGCCAGCATGGCGGAAAGCTCGGGGCCGTAAACCTTCGGCGAAAGCACGCTTCCCGCCCGAGGCGTCCTGAAGGAGGAGGTGCAAAATTCAAGCCTCGCGCCTTCCACCTCCAGCCTGTAATCACTGCCCTCCAGAATCATCCCAACATCTCCATGAAGCGGCGGAAGATGTGCGAGGCGTCCGCAGGGCCGGGACCGGCCTCCGGATGGTGCTGCACGGACATGACCGGAAGCTCGCGGTGCATCATCCCCTCCTCAGTGCCGTCGTAAAGGTTTTTATGCGTAAGCTCCGCCTTCCCCTTCAGGCTTTTTATATCGACGCAGTAGTTGTGGTTCTGCGCGGTGATCTCCACCCGGCCGGTCCTGATATCCATGACCGGATGGTTTCCGCCGTGATGGCCGAACTTGAGCTTGTAGATGTCGCCGCCCAGGGCGAGCCCAAGTATCTGGTGGCCCAGGCAGATGCCGAGGATCGGCTTTTTCCCCAGGAGCTTCCGGGCGTTTTCCACCGCGTAAGCCGTTGCCCTGGGGTCGCCCGGCCCGTTGCTGAAAAGGACTGCGTCCGGCGACAGGTCGAGCACCTCTTCGGCGGGGGTGAGGGCCGGCAC
>JAJYGJ010000010.1 GCA_021790695.1 Nitrospirota bacterium
CCGATCTGCCCTCCCTGTCATCCTCATCCTTGAACTGTTTTACCGCGCACTGGCGGCAGGCCCCCACCGAGTGCATGGCCGGGTGCCAGCAGAAATAGGGCAGGTCGAAGCCGAGGCCGAGCGCCGTATCGAGCATGTTCCTGTCCGGGTCCGCCCGGTACGGTTTGCCGTCTATGAATACGGTTACGGGCTTTTTGTTTTTTTCCATGGACAGCCCTTCTCCCTTATGTGTCTTTCCAGATCGTCCCTGAAGTACCTGACCCCGCTGCCCAGCGGCTCGGCCGCCCCGGGCGCGAGCCCGCAGAAGGTGTTGCCCGGCCCAAGAAGCCGCGCCTGTTCCAGGAGGAGGTCTATGTCCTCCATCCGGCCCTCCCCGGCCTCTATCGCCTTTAGCGCGTGGACGACCCAGGGCAGGCCCTCCCGGCAGGGAGTGCACCAGCCGCAGGATTCGCGGGCGTAGAAGACCTGAAGACTGATCAGCATCCCCACCGGGCACGTCCCGTCATCAAGGATTATCATGGTGCCGGTGCCCATGCGGCTGCCCACGCTCTGGACGGAGTCGAAATCCATCCTCACGTCCAGGTGCTCCTCCAGCATGAACGGGGTCGAGGCGCCGCCCGGGATGAGCGCGCGCAAGCGATGGCCCTCGCGCATGCCGCCCGCGTGCTCCTCCAGTATCTCCCGTGCCATTGTCCCCATGGGCAGCTCCCATGCCCCCGGCCTTTTCACCTTGCCGCTTACCCCGTATATCTTGGTGCCGCCGTCCTGGGAACCGTTTACGCTGAGGCCCCTGTACCATTCGGCCCCGTTTCTTATGATCTGCGGCACGCTGCAGAGTGTCTCCACGTTGTTGACCACCGTGGGCCTGCCCATAAAGCCGCTTGTCTGCGGATAGGGCGGCTTCGCGCGGGGCATCGCCCGTTTGCCCTCCATGGCGTTCAGAAGGCCGGTCTCCTCCCCGCACATGTACCGGCCGGCGCTCGTATGAAGATGCAAATCCACATTGAAGCCCGTGCCCAGGATGTTCTCCCCCATGTAGTTCTTTTCGCGGGCCTCCGCCAGGGCCCTTTCAATCGCCCGCGCCGACCTCCAGTATTCCATCCTGAGGAAGATAAAGCCGTGGCCGGCGCCGATCGCGTGGGCCGCAATAAGCATCCCCTCTATGAGCATGTGCGGGTTGTGCTCCATGAGTATGCGGTCCTTGAAGCTGCCGGGCTCCATCTCGTCGGCATTTGCCATGATGTATTTCGGACCGGGGTTTTTCCGGTCCGTGGGCACGAAACTCCACTTGAGGCCCGTGGGAAAGCCCGCGCCCCCGCGGCCCCGGAGCCTGGATGCCTTGACCTCTTCCGTCACCTCCGACGGAGACATCTCCTTCATGGCGCGACGCAGGGCGAGATAGCCGCCCGCTTTTTCGTATTCGCGTATGCCAAGCGGCATTCCGTCTGCCCTGAAATCCCCGGTAAGCGGCTTTTCGTTTCCGCCGTTTTTCATATATTTACAGGACCTGTCTCAAAACAGGTTCTACTCATATCTTTTCAGTATCTCCTCCACCTTTTCGGGCGGCTCCAGGCGTCCGTGCACGTCCTCGTCGATGATGAGGGCCGGCGCGGATTCGCAGACCCCGATGCAGGCCACGGGAAGAAGCGTGAACCTCCCGTCGGCGGTCGTCCCGCCGAACCCGATCCCGAGCCGTTTGGAGAGATAGCCAAGGAGGTCCTCATAACCCACGTTATAGCAGCTTAAACCGTCGCATACAAGGATGACGTGCCTTCCCACCGGCCTGCGATAGATAAGCGAGTAGAAGGTAGCAACGCCGTCCAGTTCATCGGGCGTCATCCCGAGATGGTCCGCCAGGTCCCTCAGGGCCTCATCGCTGACCCATCCCCTGTGCTTCTGCACTACCTTCAGCGCGCCGATGCACGCGACCTTCCTGCTCGCGTAAGGCTTTGCCTCCCCTTCTATCTCCCTGATCTCCGCTTCGCTCAGCATTTCCCCTTATCCGTTCCCGAAAATCCTTCCCTCTCACCTGTCAACATCGGCAAGGACGAAATCTATGCTGCCCAGTATCGCTATCAGGTCCGGTATCGTAAGCCCCCTGGCCAGAAGCGGCATGGTCTGCATGTGGGCGAACGAGGGCGTGCGGATGCGCGTGCGGTAGGAGCCGGTCCCGCCGTCGCTTACGAGGTAATAGCTGTAATTGCCCTTCGACGACTCGATGCCGAAGGCCGCTTCTCCGGGCGGGATGACAGGCCCCCAGGCCACGCCCAGGAAATGGTTTATGAGGGTCTCGATGTCCAGCGTCGTCCGCTCCTTGAGCGGCGGGGCGGTGAGGGCGTTCCTTGATTTGTAATCGCCGGACGGCCCCCCGGGCGGCATATTATCCAGGCACTGACGGATTATGCGCAGGCTCTGGCGCATCTCTTCCACCCGGACCATTGCGCGCCCGTAGCTGTCCCCCGTGGAGGCTGTGGGTATATCGAACTCGAACCATTCGTATCCGGAATAGGGCCTTTTCTTCCTCCAGTCCCACTCGAAGTTGCACGCCCTCAGGTTCGGGCCCGTGACCCCCCACTCCATCGCCTCATCGAGCGTATACGCGCCCACTCCACGGGTCCTGATCTTGAAAAGACGGTTTTGCATTATGATCCTGTCGTATTCGGCAAGTCTTGCCGGCAGCCAGCAAAGGAAATCCCGGACAAGCCCGTCCCATCCGCCGGGCAGGTCCTGCGCCACGCCCCCGATCCGAAACCAGCTCGGATGCATCCGGCCGCCGCAGACCGCCTCTATGACCGAAAAGACCCGCTCGCGGTCGTAGAAGGTGTAGAAGACCGGCGAAATGGCGCCAAGGTCCGCCGCGAAGGTGCCGTACCAGACCAGGTGGCTTTCTATCCGGAAAAGCTCGCACAGCATCACCCTTATTGTCTTCACCCTGTCGCCCACCTCGATGCCGGCCAGCTTTTCCACCGCGAGCACGTAGGGCAGATTGT
>JAJYGJ010000212.1 GCA_021790695.1 Nitrospirota bacterium
ATCATAACCGACTTTTACGGCAGGCAGGTGGTCTACAGCCGGACCGAGACGGATAAGCTTCAGTTGGCCTACGCCGCCTCGGTGCACAAATCCCAGGGCAGCGAATACCCGGTCGTGGTAATGCCCGTGGTAACGGAGCATTACATACTGCTTCAGCGAAACCTCCTGTACACGGCCGTCACGAGGGCAAAAAGGCTCATGGTGCTTCTGGGCCAGCCGAAGGCCCTTGCGATAGCGGTAAAAAATTCAGGGATGTCGGCCAGATACACGTCTCTCAGGGCACGCCTCGAAAAGCCTTAAGCGGCCTTAAAAAATGTTATATTAAACAATATGGCTTCGTTTTCGCTCAAGAAGATATTCGGCACAAAAAACGAGAGGGAGATCAAGAAATACCTGCCCGTCGTGGACAGGACAAACTCCCTTGAGGACGGGATTTCCCGCCTTTCCGACACCGCCCTGCGGGGCAGGACGGATGAGTTCAGAAAAAGGCTCTCCGGGGGAGAGACCCTGGACGATATCCTGCCCGAGGCGTTTGCCGTCGTGAGGGAGGCCGCGAAAAGGGCCGTCGGCATGCGCCATTTCGACGTGCAGCTCATAGGAGGGCTCGTACTTCATAACGGCAAGATAGCCGAAATGAAGACCGGAGAGGGCAAGACCCTTGTGGCCACCCTGCCCGTCTACCTGAACGCCCTGGAGGGCAAGGGCGTCCACGTAGTCACGGTAAACGACTACCTGGCCAAAAGAGACGCCGGGTGGATGGGCCCGGTCTATGATATGCTCGGACTGAAGACGGGCGTCATCGTGCACGACCTCTCCGACGAGCAGCGGCAGCAGAACTACGCCGCGGACATCACCTACGGGACCAACAACGAGTTCGGTTTCGACTACCTCAGGGACAACATGAAGTACGACATCGGCCAGTACGTCCAGAGGGGCTTGAACTACGCCATTGTCGACGAGGTTGACAGCATCCTCATCGATGAGGCGCGCACGCCGCTGATCATCTCCGGCCCCTCGGAGGAGTCCACGGACAAATACTACAAGATAAACCGGATAATCCCCAGCCTGAAGCAGGAAGCGGACTTCACCCTGGAGGAGAAGACCAAGAGCGTCGTCCTTACCGACGAGGGCAACTCGAAGACGGAGCGCCTTCTGGGCCTGGGCAACCTTTACGACCAGTCCAACATAGAGATAGTGCACCACGTGCTCCAGGGCCTGCGCGCCCACCACATGTATAAACGTGACGTGGATTACGTGGTCAAGGACGGAGAAGTTGTTATAGTTGATGAGTTCACGGGGCGTCTCATGCCCGGCCGCAGGTGGTCCGACGGCCTGCACCAGGCGATTGAGGCGAAGGAGGGGGTCAAGATTGAAAGCGAGAACCAGACGCTGGCCACCATCACCTTCCAGAACTACTTCCGCATGTACGGGAAACTGGCCGGCATGACCGGCACCGCGGACACGGAGGCTGCGGAGTTCGGAAAGATTTATAACCTCGACGTCACCGTGGTCCCCACTCACAAGCCCATGATAAGGAAGGACCACCAGGACGCGATATACAAAAACGAGCAGGCCAAGTTCAGGGCGATAATCCGGGAAATAGAGTCGCTCCATGAAAAGGGCCAGCCCGTCCTCGTGGGCACCATCTCCATAGAGAAATCGGAGACCCTGAGCCAGATGCTCCGGAAAAAAGGCATCCCCCATTCCGTCCTGAACGCGAAATACCACGAACGCGAGGCCGAGATCATCGCCCAGGCCGGCAGGTCCTCCGCCGTCACCATCGCCACCAACATGGCCGGCAGGGGCACGGACATCATACTCGGGGGAAACCCCGAAGGGGTTGCCCGCGAGATCCTCGGGGACAGGAAAAGCCCGGACGCCGCGGAGCTTGCGGCCGCAAGAAAAAAGGCCGCGGAGCGGTGCGAAGCGGACAGGAACAAGGTCATAGGGGCCGACGGCCTGGTCATAATCGGCACCGAGAGGCATGAGTCCAGGAGGATCGACAATCAGCTAAGGGGCCGCTCCGGCAGGCAGGGAGACCCCGGCGCCTCCCGGTTCTATCTCTCGCTCGAAGACGACCTCATGAGGATATTCGGCTCCGACCGCCTTCACAACATCATGGACAAGCTCGGCATGGAAGAAGACGTGCCGATAGAAAACAGGATGGTCTCCAAGGCCGTGGAGAACGCGCAGAAAAGGGTCGAGGAGCACAACTTCGACATCAGAAAGCACCTGATAGAATACGACGACGTCATGAACAGCCAGAGGACCGAGATATACAGCTTCAGGCGGGAGATACTATCGGGAGGGGAAAACCTCCGGGAGCGCATCCAGGCCATGATGGAAGACGCCGTGGACGACCTCCTGGACGTCTACTGCCCCGAAGACAAGCACCCCACCCAGTGGGACATAAAGGCGCTCAAGGACGCATTTTACGGCAACTTCGCCATAACCGCCGGGGTAGAGCCGGAGAGCACGGCGGCCGTTCTCAGGGAGGCCCTGCTCTCTTCCCTCAGGGATTTCTACGCCGCCAGGGAGAAAGAGGTCGGCCGCGAGACGATGGAGTACATAGAGAAGGTCATCCTGCTCCAGATCGTGGACTCCCAGTGGAAGGACCACCTCCTGGCGATGGACCACCTGAGAGAGGGGATCGGGCTTAGGGGCTACGGACAGAGGGACCCGCTCACGGAATACAAGAAAGAGGGTTTCGAGATGTTCGGTGAAATGACCAACCGGATAAACACGGAGACACTCTCCAGGCTCTTCAAGGTGCGCATACAGACCGAAAACGAGGTCCCGAAGCTGGAAAAACAACAAAGGCTCATATATAACAGGGGCGAGGGATCGGGGCCCCAGACAATGAGGAAAGAAAAGAAAATAGGCAGAAACGAGCCCTGCCCGTGCGGAAGCGGCAAGAAATACAAGAAGTGCTGCGGGGCCAATGCATAAGGTCCTCCTGATAGGGGCGGAGCTTCCGCCCCTTGGTCCGGCCCTCGCCGGGAAAGACTACCGGATTTCACGCTTCGGGGATCCGCTCGCGGCCATCCCGGAGATACCGCGGGCGTCGCTCATAATCGTAAACACCCCGCTCCACAAGGGCCGGGGCGGGCCCGACGAGTTAAAAGAGTTCCTCGCGCGCTCCGAACACGTTCCGAGGATCTTCGTCTCCGCCGGGACCGGGAAAAAACCCGGGGGATTCTCCAGGAAAAAGGCCCTCACCTACACGGTGGACGAAGGTGTGCCGCCCCGGGAACTGGGCCGGCTTGTGCGGCGCATAGGCGAGGAAAAAAGGCTTTACGATGAAAACCGGACCTTTCGCGAGCAAAACCGGTCGCTGCAAAGGGAACTGAAATTCTTCGAGGACATAAGCCGCACGCTCACCTCGGCGGCCGGGCATACAGACGTGCTTGCCCTGCTGGCAAAAAAGATAAAAGAAAAGACGGGGGCCGAAAACTGCACCATTTACCTCGTGGATGAGCAGACGGGCAGCCTCGCGATGGAAAAAACGGAGGGTCCGCTCTGGAAAAAAGAGAAGACCGCCGCTCCCCACGAGGTGATCGCAGCGAGGGTTGCAAGGGAAGGCAAGCCCCTGCTCATCGCCAACATGTACAAGGAAAACGGTTTCACGCTCAAGATGGACAGGGATTTCCGGCACAAGATAAACACCGCGATCTGCGTGCCCCTGAAGAGCAAGGGCAAGGTCCTTGGCGCGCTGGAGCTTATAAACAGGCAGTCCGGGGAAGCGGCCGGGGAAGAGTTCACCCCCGCAGACCTGGCCTCCGTGACAAGGTTTACGGACTATGCGGCGATAATCATAGAAAGGGCCACTCTCTTTGAAAAGATGCAGGAGCTTGTCGTAACGGACGACCTTACCAAACTCTTCAATACCCGTTACATGACAAGGAGCATCGGGACGGAGGTCCTGAGGAGCAACAGGTATAACACGTCCGTAAGCCTCCTCTTCATGGACATAGACCACTTCAAGCAGGTAAACGACACCTACGGCCACCTGGTGGGAAGCAAGCTCCTGGTGGAGATGGGGCAGCTCCTCCTGAGGCATCTCCGCGAGCTTGACATAGTGACCAGATACGGAGGAGACGAGTTCGTCATCATACTGCCCCAGACGCCGCCGCAAAAAGCGGTAAAGACCGCGGAAAGGATCAGGCAGACCGTGGAGCAGCACGCCTTCCTCAAAAAGGAAGGCTATGATCTCAGGCTCACGGCAAGCTTCGGGGTGGCGTCCTATCCCGAAAGCGCCGGTTCCCAGGAAGAGCTGATACGGCTGGCCGACGAGGCGATGTACAAGGTAAAACACCGTTCGCGAAACGGGGTCTATGCTATAATCGGCCATGGCTCTGTTTAATTACGCCTCCAAGGAGCTGACCCTCAAGATCGTATATTACGGACCCGGCTTGAGCGGAAAAACCACCAATATCCAGCACCTGCACCGTTCGATCCAACCCGAAAAAAGAGGAAAACTGCTCTGCCTCGCGACTGAAACAGACAGGACGCTTTTCTTCGATTTCCTGCCGGTGAACCTTGGCAAGGTAAACGATTTCGACGTCAAATTTCAGCTTTACACGGTCCCCGGACAGATTCGCTACAATTCCACCAGAAGGCTGGTCCTGAAGGGCGCTGACGCCGTGGTGTTCGTTGCGGACTCCCAGCGCGAGATGAAGGAGGACAATAAAGAGAGCTTCGAAGGCATGATGGAAAACCTGAGGGAAAACGGGCTCGACCCCGGCGCGATACCCATCGTGCTACAGTACAACAAACGCGACTTGAGCAACATCATGCCGATGGAGGAACTTGACGCCGACCTGAACTTAAAGAGATATCCCGTTTTCCCCGCCTCCGCCGTAAACGGCCGGGGCGTTGACGAAACTTTCAAGGCCGCAATGAAAATCCTCCTCGAGGACCTTGCCCGGAGACAATCTCTTGGGCCCGAGGCTCTTGGGGCCGGGGCCGGCAAGACCCCTCAAACGGCGAAAAAAAAACAGGCGGCAAACACCGATGGACCGTTTCCCTCCATGGAAGACGAGATAGAGCGTTTCGGGCAGGATATGGTCATTTGCAGGAAGCCCCGGGACAACGGGGCATCCGCGCCAAACCCAGCCCATGCTTCCGCGGTCGATATTTCCCCGGCCAATGCCGCGTCCGCCGCAACCCTGGCGCCCGAAGGACGCCTTGAAGAAAAGCCGCGCGAACTGGTCCTCCCTGAAGATATCCGCAATACCCTTGAATACGTCCGGGGCGCCCTTTCCAGCCTGGACTCGAAGCTGGAGACGCTTGGCTCCCAACTGAAGACGATGGACTTGGAACTGAAGGCGCAGGGCTCCGAACTGAAAGTTATGGGTTCCGAACTGAAAAACGGGGCCGCCTCTCAGCCGGACCCGGAGACCGGAAAACGCATGGAAGAGATAAGAGAGCTTGTTTCCGCGCTCAATGCGGAGATTTCGAACCTTTTTTCGCTCAAATCCGCGCTCCAATCCGATAGGGACCAAAACAAAAAGGACAGCGAGAAGACAGCGGCGCAAACGGACGAGCTTATTGCGCTTGCCCGGGAGACGAAGCTGATCGGGGAGGAGTCGCTTTCCTGCCTGAAGCAGCTCCTGGAACCCCGTGGGAAACGGAAAAAGGGACTATCGCGCCTCTTCGGCCGCTGACTTTCCCGATCCACGGAAACCCCTTCTCTGGGTAGTGGGTCAATTTGAATTTGCCTTATCTTTCCTATGCTTGACCGTTCATGCTAGAATAAAAGCATGGAAAAGAAAAAGAAGAAACAGCCTACCGATATAAACCAGCTTGCCAAATTTATAGTTGACCAGGCCACAACTGACGTTCACGGCATGAATACACCTAAAGAAGCTTCCCCAACTAAGGAAAAGAACCCCTCTGCCGTTGCTCTAGGCCGCCTTGGGGGGCTTAAGGGTGGCAAGGCTAGGGCCGAAAAGCTCTCAGCCGCAAAACGCAAGGAAATTGCTAAGAAAGCGGCTCAAAGTCGCTGGAAGAAATAGATTCGATTTATAAGTTCAACCCTGTCTGAGCAATAGAGAGCAAATGAACGCTATGCCTGGCATCGTTATATTTATAAAGTACATAATGTTCTGCATGGGGGGTAACTGGATAAGTCTTTAGAGCCCGAATACCAAATTCTATCTCTTCCCCATCTAAAGGGTTCCTTTCGAGAGCAAAAACGACGCCATTATGTACTTCCTCTACATTAGGGAAAATCTTTCTTAGATTTTCTAGCTGAGAGAGATAATAGGATTCTGCAATGACTTTGGCGAGCGGCAGTTTAAGGGACATTACCGCTTTCTTTTAATTTGGCCAGTTCTTTTGTTGCCCAGCTACGCCCTGCTCGCCCCAAGGGGTGATCACGTAACACATAAATACTATAATATGGGATTTCTTCGCCTTCTTCCGTTAATTGCCATGGTTTTAGGGTATGGGTCCAATCCGATACTTGAGTAGCCGTCATGCTTTTTATTTGGGCAATTATAGAACTGATAAATGAAATTTCTTCATCACTAAAAAGGGAAGTATTAGCACCCGTTAATGGTTGTACACGTCTTTGTGTATATCCATAACATACCGCTTCCGGTATTTCGGCGCGTCCACTACTTTTGAGTTCATCTAATACACCTAACAATTCCTTGCAAACAGGCCCATTTTGACGATGAACATATTTACATCCTGTTAAAGATTCACCTCTCATTGCATAAGTATTAAAATCGATAAGGAATAGAATTTTATTGAGCTTTGTTAGTCCGAAATAACAATCATCTTTACTTTGCTCGGAGATGTAGAGAACCAATTCTTTTAATTTGTCTCTTTTCCCATGTGAAATTTTCATGGTTTCATTCCCCTTAAGCAAATTTTTATACAAAAGTCAACCTCTCTACACATTCTTACATATCTGCGTATTTAGATGCAATCCGTACTTGCCCCAGCAGGTATTGACAAAACTATCTTTTTTCGCATAGCATATTTGCACGGGCAAGTAAGCCCAAAAAGAAAGTTGGAGGTGATTATGGAAAATGAAGAGAACAATGCAAAGGAAATTTTAACTTTTGACACGGAAAAAATCAAAAAAGCCGCAGAGTCATTATCTAGGCTCGGAGCAAGCAAGGGCGGTCACGCAAGAGCGGTTTCCTTATCAGCGGAAGAAAGAAAAGAGATTGCGAGGCGGGCTATAAAAGCACGTTGGGATAAGGCCAGAAAAGGAGATCGGTCATCCTCAACCGCGACACATATGGGAGCTTTACATATTGGGGATTTAGAAATACCCTGTTTTGTGTTAGAGGATGGGACAAGAGTCATATCGGGTCGCGGAATGACAGCCGCAATCGGCATGAAAGGCCGTGGCCAAGGTATCGCTCGAATTACTGCCCATAAAACCTTAAATCCCTTTTTAAACAATGAGTTAATACTGGCCATCGAAAACCCTTTAGAAATAACTGGGTTTGGTTTAAAAACATTTGGATATGAGGCAACACTTCTGCTTCAAGTATGTGAAGCGATTTTAAAAGCTCGCGATGAAGGGAAAATTAAAACCGAACAAGAAAAAAGATATGTTTATCACGCCGATATTCTTGTTCGTGCATTTGCCAAAGTAGGCATTATCGCTCTTGTAGATGAAGCGACAGGATATCAGGATTATAGAACAAAACAAGCACTTCAAGAGATTTTAGAAAAATTCGTGGCAAAGGAATTACAACCTTGGGTAAAGACGTTTGAAATGGATTACTATAAAGAGATTTTCCGTCTAAATGGCTGGCCTTTCAACCCTCCTTCTGTGAAACGTCCGGGAGTTATTGGGCATTGGACGAACGATATTGTTTATGACAGGCTAGCTCCCAATATAAGACAAAATTTACATGAGATAGCCGAACGTGATGAAAAAGGGCGACTTAAACATAAATTATTTCAGCGTTTAACGGAAGGAACTGGCCACCCAAAATTAAGAGAACATCTTTCAGCCGTAATTGCTCTTATGAAGGCATCAAAAAAATGGGAGGGTTTTAAAACGCTTTTAGATCGAGCGCTCCCTCGTTTCCAAACGACGCCGCTCTTGTTTGATGATATAGAGGACGATATGGAAGAAGAAAAGAAGGAATGACGAAAGGCGGGATGGTATTAAGCGCCGGTTTGCAGGTTCAATCCCCGCCAGGGCCATTTTTTATTAAAGCATAAGGCACTTCATTTTGCTACTTGACAATGCTTGAGCGATCAAGTATCATTGAGGTATGAACAAACCGAATATAGAGAAACAGGACATAGCCGCACTGGTTGAGGGCAAAATCCGCTCTACCGTCCGCATGATAGGAGTAGCCAAAAACACGATTGTAAAGCTCCTGGCGGTCATGCATTATAATTTCTGCCGGATTCATCAATCCTTGAGAGTAACCCCGGCAATGGAAGCGGGGATTGCTGACCATATTTGGAGTATTGAAGAAGTTTTAGCCCTCTTAAAATGAAACTGTACCACTACCCCACCCTAAAATCAGTTGACAAGTGGACAGTTTTTCGATTATCGTATAAAATTCATGCACAAGGAAGGTGGGTGACGGATGAAGACCCTGTCTGCGAAAAAAGGCGAGATTGACCGTAAGTGGTACGTGGTCGATGCAAGCGACCTCGTCCTCGGCAGGCTCGCCACGCGCATAGCGATATACCTCCGGGGCAAACACAAGGCCATATTCACTCCGCATGTGGACACCGGGGATTTCATTGTGGTCGTAAACGCGGATAAAGTGAGGATGACCGGCAAAAAGTTCGACCAGAAAGTCTACTACCGGCACTCCAATTATCCGGGCGGGCTCAGGTCCGAAACGGCCAGGAGCCTGATTGCAAGGAGACCGGAACAGGTGCTGTTCCGCGCGGTCTCCGGGATGATGCCCAAAAACAGACTGGGCAGGCAGATGATAAAAAAGCTCAAGGTATACGGCGGGCCCGAGCACCCGCACGCCGCACAGCAGCCACAGGCCCTTTCGATCAAGTAGGCATAAAGAGCGAGGAGAAACCAGAGAAATGGCGGAAATCTCATACAAGGCCACAGGAAGAAGAAAGACGTCAACCGCGCGGGTCAGCATGGCGACCGGGACCGGCCGGATAACAGTCAACAAAAAACCGGTCGACGAGTATTTCCCGCGGGAGACGCTCCGGATGATGATCAGGCAGCCCATTGAGCTTTGCGGGCTGACGGGCAAATACGACGTCACGGCCCTCGTCGGGGGCGGCGGGATGACAGGCCAGGCCGGCGCCCTCAGGCACGGCATCTCCAGGGCCCTTGCCGCTGTGGACAGCGAGCTGCGGCCGAAACTTAAAAAAGAAGGTTTCCTCACCAGGGACCCAAGGCTCAAAGAGAGAAAGAAATACGGCCAGAAAGCCGCAAGGAAAAGATTCCAGTTCTCGAAGAGATAATTCTCCAGGAGACAGCCAAGCCCCCGTGCCTGAAGACCGGCCTCTGAAAGCGGCCGTTTTAAAGGCGGCCGTCTGCGGGGCGAGCGGCTACGCGGGCGCGGAACTCCTGCGCATCCTCGCGGGCCATCCCGGGGTCGAAGTGGTCTCGGTCACCTCCGAAAAATCCAGGGGCATCAGCCCGGTCGTACTTTATCCGCACCTGCAAAAATACGGACGTCTTACATACGAGCCGCTCGTGCCGGAAGACCTCGCCCGAAAAGCGGATTTCTTTTTCATGGCGCTGCCGCACAGGACGTCCCAGCCCGCCGTGGCCCTCATCTTCAGGGAAGGCAAAAGGATCGTGGACCTCTCGGCCGATTTCAGGCTGAAGGACCCGTCGGCATACGAAAAATGGTACAACAACCCCCACAACCACAGGGACGTACTTAAAAAGGCCGTCTATGGGCTGCCCGAACTGCACCGGGCAAGGATAAAAAACGCGGGCCTCGTCGCAAACCCCGGCTGCTACCCGACGGGGGCCATCCTGGGCGTCTACCCGGCCCTCAAAAGCGGCATCGCCAGCCCGGAAGGCATAATCGTGGATTCCAAGTCCGGCGCTTCGGGGGCCGGAAGGCAGGCAGACCCCAGGTTTTCCTTCTGCGAGGTGAACGAGGGATTCCGGGCCTATTCCGTAGCCTCTCACCGGCATACTCCGGAGATGGAGCAGGAGCTGTCCGCAGTTGCGAAACAGACCGTCACGATCAATTTCACCCCGCACCTGCTTCCGGTAAACCGGGGCATACTGACGACAATCTATCTGAAAACGGCAAAAAAGACCACAACCGAAAAGGCCCTTTCGGTCTACCAGAAGCAGTACGCAAACGAACAGTTCGTAAGGGTGCTGGCCCCGGGGGCGCTGCCGGACATAAGCGCCGTCCGCGGGACGAACCGCTGCGACATAGGACTGGTGCTGGATGAAAGGACCGGAACGCTCATCGTCGTCACCGCAATAGACAACCTGGTCAAGGGGGCGGCGGGACAGGCCGTGCACAACATGAATATAATGATGGGCTTCCCGGAAGAGACGGGGCTGGGCCAACTGGCGGTATTTCCTTAGAACCTGTCTCGAAATTGGTTCTTAACCCTGCGGGGATGTTAATTCTCAGGGACTGTGCAAGACCTTGGATAAAACCGTTACACACCGCAAGGTCGCAGTACTTGTTCCAGCCTGGCTCGTCCTTTTCTCCCTTCCGCCCCTGTTCATGGCCGGGTGCGCGGTCCTCAGGGCAAGAAGGCCGGCTGGCGAGACCTGCATGGCGAGCTGGTACGGTCGCGAGTTCATCGGGCGGCTGACCGCCTCCGGCCGCAGACTCAGCCGGACAGGCAGGACCGCGGCCCATCCGGCCCTGCCCTTCGGGACGGTCCTGAAGGTCACCAACCTTTCAAGCGGCGCTTCGACCATCGTCACCGTAAACGACAGGGGGCCTTTCAGGCGCGGCCGGTGTCTTGACCTCTCCTACCGGGCCGCACGCGATATCGGGCTTATAAGGCCCGGCTCCGGATTGGTAAGACTCGTGATAATCGGCAGGGACCCTTCCTATTCGGGCTCGGTGCGCTACGGACCGGGGCCCGGCCGAGGCCCTTATACAATCCAGGCGGGCTCCTTCCATGAGCTTGCGGACGCGCTCAGGCTCAAGTCGGTCCTGAGGATCAATTACGAAGGCGTCCGTCTGGACATGCTGCCGGACCCCCGCGGCCGTGCCCTTTACAGGGTCGATGTGGGCACATTTGCCGATAAAAAAGCGGCCGGCCTGGTCGCATCGAGACTCGCCGGTGAGGGCTACAGCGTGTCGATCACGAAATACAAAAGGCGCTGAGTGTTTGTGGCCTGGCGGCATTGAATTGATCGGACCGGAATGGAGCCCGGCCACATATAAAAGACGCGGGCGGAACTCTTTTTTACACTTGACTCTCCAGTTGAATGGAAGGTTTATAATTTAATCATGGCGAGGCATTTTATCGGGGACATTGCCAGGAGGTTCGGGCTCAACCCGAGGACGCTAAGATACTATGAGGCCATCGGAATATTGCCGAAGGCGGGAAGGACCGAAAGCGGCTACAGGGTCTATGGCGAGGGCGCCGTCGAGAGGCTGGAATTCGTCCTCAAGGCCAGGGCCCTGGCCTCAAGCTCGATGAGATCAGGAAAATAATAGACCTCCACGACAAAGGCGAAGTGCCCTGCGAATGCACGAAGGATTTCATAAAGGGCAAGATAAATGAAATCGAGGAGAAGATGATCAATCTTTCGGACCTGAAAGAAAGACTCGAAAAACTCCTGAAACCAAAGAAATACGGAATCGCAAAAAAATCCATCTGCCCGATAATCACAGAATCGCAAAAAAGCTCTTGACTCTCCAGCCGGGTGGATGGTTTAAGCTGAATTTGAAAGGAGGTGGCAGATATGCCAGAGAAAAGAAAGGTAGAGGTTTTCACGGCGGGTTGTCCGCTCTGCGACGAGACGGTGAAGCTCGTAAGGAAAATTTCCTGCCCGGACTGCGATGTGAAGGTATACGACTTGAGAAAGGAAGGGATGGACGAGGTGAAGAAATACGGCGTCAATTCCGTGCCCACAGTAGTCGTGGACGGGAAGATCGCGGAATGCTGCTCAAGGAAAAAACCCAATGAGGCCGATCTCCGTGCGGCGGGCATGGGGAGACCACTTGAATAAATAGAGGACGGGGCTTCCCAGCCCCTCCCCCTCTTTGAGAGGTGAGGAAATTTTGTTACCAGGAAGCACATAAGCAAGGTTTCATTTCGCCGCCACTGCCTTCATTCCCCCGCCCCCTCCCCCAATTCGGCCAGTTGCGTATCGAACACGCCGCGGCGGGTCTCCAATTCCTCCGTGGCGGCGGCAAGCCCGGCAAAAAGGATTTCTATTTTTTCTTTTGCATCGTGGATGGATTTTGAGAGCCTTTGTATCTCCTCGCCGTCGCCTTTCATAACGACATCGATGAGCGCCCGGCTGTCATTTTCGACCTGCGCCTCGAAGGCGATTATCTGCTCTTCGTCCTTCTCAATCTCCAGCTTAAGGCCCCCTAGCACCCTCGAGCGCATGTTTATAAGCTCCGCCCTCGCCCGCTTTATATCTTTTCTGTTTGCCGCCCTGCCGCCATCTCTTCCGGACGGCCCTCCTTTTTTTACGGACACTTTTTTTACGGGCAGGGGCGGGGTTTCCTCGCCCTTCCAGCCCACACGCTGAAGGAAGTCCTCGTATGTGCCCTCGAATACCGCCGCCCCGCCGCCGTCGAAGACCACCAGGCGCGTGGCCACGGCGCGCAGTATCATCTCGCTATGGGTCACGATTATCACGGCGCCTTCAAAGGCCCCTATCGCCCCGACAAGCGCGTCAACGGATTCCATGTCGAGGTGGTTGGTAGGCTCATCCAGCAAAAGCAGGTTTGCCGGCTGCGCGATAAGCCTTCCCAGCAGGACGCGGCTTTTCTCGCCTCCCGAAAGGACCGATATCTTTTTGAGCGCGTCATCTCCCCCGAAAAGCATCGCCCCGCAGATATTGCGGGCGGCCCTGCGGTCCCATTGCGCCATGGCATCCAGGATCTCCTCCTCCACGGTCCTGTGCGGGGCCAGGCGGGAGATGTTCGTCTGCCCGAAATGGGCGAGCGCCGTCTTGCCGCCGCGGCTTATGCTCCCCCCGTCCGGTTTCATCTCCCCCGCGAGGAGTTTAAGGAGCGTGGTCTTGCCCTGTCCGTTCCGGCCGACGACGGCGATGCGGTCCCGCATGCCCACCGAAAGGCTCAAGTCTTTGAAGAGCGGGGTTGCCGGACCGTATCCGAACGAGACGTCCTCCGCCCGCATCAGCCACTTGCTCTCATGCGGGGCGTAGTTGAAGACGAACTCGAGCCCCTTTTCCCCGGACAGCCTCCCGGCAGTCCCCTTTTTTTGCAGGCTCTTTATCTTCGACTGGACCGCGCTGGCCCGGGTCGCCTGGGCCCTGAACCGGTTTATGAATTCCTCCAGCTCCGCGCGTCTTTTCTCGTCGTTTGCCCTGGTGCGCTCGTAAACGTCCTCCTCGGCAAGTATCTGTTCATAAAACTTATGGGTGCCGCCCGCTATCTTTCTTGTCCTTGCGCGATGTATTCCGATGGTATGAGTGGCGACGGCGTCCATGAAATCCCTGTCGTGGGTTATTAATATAAGCTCGCCCTTCCATTTTTTGAGGAACTGTTTCAGCCATCGGGATGAGACTATGTCCAGGTAATTGGTGGGCTCATCGAGGAGCAGGAGATCGGGCTCTTCAAGGAGGAGCTTTCCAAGGTTCAGCCGGACCTGGAACCCGCCGGACAGTTCAAGCGGACGGCGGGAAAAATCCTCCATCTGAAAGCCAAGCCCCATCAGGACCGACTCGGCCTTATAGGCCTGATTTTCCGGCAAGTGGTCCCCCTTGAGTCCGAGCATCGCCTCGGCGAGGACCGTATCGGCGGTGAAATGTATCTCCTGGGAGAGATGCCCCACCCTGTAGTCTCCGGGTACGCTTATCGAACCCTCGTCGGGCTGCTCCCCGCCTGTTATCAGGCGGAAAAGCGTGGTTTTACCGGAGCCGTTTCTCCCCACAAGCCCGGCGCGCTCTCCTGCGCCCAGCATGAATGACGCCCCGTCGAAAAGCACCCGCCCGCCATACGCCTTTGAAATGCAGTTGGCCCGGACCATCCCTTTATTTTACAGAAGTCCCCCCCTCCGGCTTCAAGGCCGACCGAAAAAAAGAAAGCGCCGATTGCATACTTTCAAAATCGCCATAGAATCTAAATAAAAGGAGGGAGGGTCAAAAAGATGGCAAAGGCAACCAAGACACGGCTTTTGAGCTTCAGCACGGATGACAAACCGGGGCTTCTGGCCGAGATCACCAATGCCCTGGCGGAGGCGAAGGTGAACATAACGGCCATATGCGCCTACAGTTGGGCCGACACGGCCTACGTGG
>JAJYGJ010000014.1 GCA_021790695.1 Nitrospirota bacterium
AGGAACGCATAGACCTCGTCCATGTCGAACCCCCTGAACTTTACCGGGAACTGTTTCTGCTGAATGTCTAGGGGCGTAATCCTCATCGCGTCCTCCCTTGAATTACAGCGCGCCTGCTCCGTGCGCGCGAATCCCGATCAAATATTTTCCGTATTCAAACGTCATCTTATCCTGAACGCAAGCTCCCTCAGGGAAGCGATAACGAAGTATTTTATAAACAATATGATGAGGATTACAATCATGGGGGAAAAATCTATCCCGCCGGCCACCCCGGTAATGCGCCTGATGCGGTAGAAAACGGGCTCCGTGGCCCTGTAAAGAAACCTGACTATGGGGTTGTAGGGGTCCGGGTTCACCCAGCTTATCAGTGCGGCTATTATGACTATCCACATGTATATGGTAAGGACAACATCGAGGATTGACGCCACGGCAGAAACGAAGTTGGACAATACGAACATTTTTTTCCAGCCCCCTCAGCTCTTGCCTAGTTCACCGGCCCGTCTGACCGCGGCCTCTATTGTATCATAGAGGACGCCCTTGAATCCCCTTTCTTCAAGCACCTTGAGCCCCGCTTCCGTTGTGCCTCCGGGAGAGGTGACCATCTGCCTCAGTTTCAGCGTGCCTATGCCTTCCTCAAGCATTCTGACCGTCCCCAGCGCCGTCTGGAGCGCAAGCTCCAGGGAGACGTCCTCCGGCAGTCCGGCCTTTGCTGCGCCCTCGGCCACCGCCTCTATGAAAAGGGCATAGAACGCGGGGCCGCTGCCCGAGAGCGCCGTGACCGCGTCCATGTATTTTTCCGGCATCACGATGACCTTGCCCACGGACATGAAGATGTCCTTCACCCGCGAGAAACCGGCATCGGGGATGCACTCGCACAGGGCGAGCACCGTCATCCCTTCCCCGGCGAGGGCGGGGGTGTTCGGCATCGCGCGCACCACGTTTTTCGTGCCCAGTCTTTCGGTCAGGTAGGAAAGCCTGATGCCCGCCGCAATCGATACGATCAGCTTGCCCCCCTCCCCGGATTTTTCGCTTTCCCCCGGCATCCCGTCCGCGATATCCCGGAGCACCTGGTCAATGACCTGGGGTTTTACGGCGATGACCACGACGTCCGCACGGCTTGCCGCTTCCCGGTTGGACTCCGTCGTATGCACGCCGTAGGTCTGTTCGAGGTATCTCCTCCTCTGCTCCGTGGGCTCGGATACTATTATGTCCGTGCTCCCGGCCCGGGGGGCGCCGCCGCCCGCCCGTATGCCCTTTATCAGGGCCTCCGCCATGTTGCCGCCGCCAATGAAACCCGTCATCTTCTTCAAGTCCTTTCCGGGCTTAGAGGCGGGCAGTGGCATTCGGGCTCATTCTCGCTTTTGGGGCTCCGCCCCAAGCTCCGAGGGATTTGCCGGATGAGTGATTTTTAATACCCCGTAAGGTCTCATTCGGCAAATAATCCGCCCTCAACCACAGTCCGCCTCTCGCCCTCAGTGAGTTTCTGCCTGTCATTTCGCCCTGCCGCCGAATATGGCCGTTCCGACCCTTACCAGGGTGGCCCCTTCCTCTATAGCGATCTCGAAATCGTGCGTCATGCCCATCGAAAGATGGGCAAGCCCGAAACCTTCTTTTTCCGCCTTTTCCCTGAGCGCCCTGAGCCGCGCGAAAAAGGGCCTTGCCCTTTCGGCCTCCGGAAAGTACGGCGGCATCCCCATGAGCCCTTCTATCCTTATGTGCGCCGCCCGCTCCGAGGCGCGCAGCAGCTCGAAGAGCCCCTCTTCCGGGACCCCGTGCTTCGAGGGTTCGGCGGAGAGTTTTACCTCTATGAGGGCCCGCTGGCTCTTTCCCTGCTTTTGCGCCTGCGCGTCGAGCACGTCAAGGAGTTTTACCGAATCTATCGTGTGAATAAGCTCAAAGCCCGCCCCGATTGCCGCCCCGGCCTTGTTTGTCTGGAGATGGCCGATGAAATGCCACCGTATCCCCGGCCCCGCTCCGAGGGCCTTTATCTTGGCCTCCGCCTCCTGTATGCGGTTTTCGCCGAAGTCGGTAAGGCCCGCCTCGCGGGCCGCCCTTATCAGCTCCGGCGAGACCGTCTTTGAAACGGCGACCAGCGTTATCTCTTCGGGCTTCCTGCCAGCCCGGCGCGCCGCGTCGGCTATTTTCCGGCGGACGATTTCAATGTTTTCGGAAACGGGATTTTGCATTTGGGTATATTTTAACCCACCAGCCGGATTTCACGCCGGTAGTTGCCGCCCCGGCGCCCTCCCAAGGCCCAGGACACCGGACCGGAGCCCATTGAACCCCCTTTGCCTTTTTTTGTTTTTTTACGTTCAAGTTAAAAATCATAACCTCTGATTTTATAATGACCTTTTTGCCTGGTCTGTTCAAAGTATTCAAATGGAGACCGCCGGTTCCATGACGGTCAATTGCACGACCTTCTCTTTGGATATGTCGGAATAGGATATCCTGCCCAGGATGTGATCGGAGAGCAAAAGGCGCTTCATTGCGATCCGCGCCCTCGTTTCCTTCAAAATACGCATTATGTCCTCACGGGACTCCTTCATGATATTGTGTACGCTGCCCACGCTCATGAGGATCTGCGGGGGAACGGCTCAGGGGCCTCGGCCACATCTCTGTATGGACGTCCCGCGGCGAGGAGCGCCTTCGCTATTGCCCGCTTTTCCGCGGCGATTTTAGCCTCTTTTGGAGATTCCTTTCGGAATCTCAATGCAGGGATTTTTTGTGATTAATTGGATTTCGCCCGCTTTAAGCTCGCTATCCATTTTCAGGTCTTTTCCCCGTTTTGCAAGCCGCGGGACAAGATCAAACGCATCCATTTTAAAAACTCTTTCCCGGCTCCGGCTTCTGAAATGAAAAACCCTGCCGCCCTCATCATAATCCGCCGGGCCATGACATTGTCCATATAAACTATATTATGACAAAGATACAACTTGACCTT
>JAJYGJ010000068.1 GCA_021790695.1 Nitrospirota bacterium
TCAAACACGAGCAGAAAATATACCCGGAGGCGGTGCGCCTGTTTGCCGAAGGCAGGCTGGAGGTGCGGGGAAACATGGTCGTTATCAAGGGAATGGAGGACATGAGGGAAGATGAGGCCGCCCTCGTAAACCCTCCGGTCGGGGATTTTTAATATAAAAATCCGCTCATCCTTTTTCTCTCTTCCGGCGAGAGGGTCGGCCGCGGGTGTGAAGATATAAATCTAAAAACGTGAAGGTTCGAATGGCTGGAAAGATGGCATTGAAACTGAAAAAGGGGGATTTGGGCACAAGGCCCACGCTTTCGAAGGTGAGGCAGGCCCTTTTCAACATACTGGCCGGGCGGATTGCCGACTCCGTTTTCGTTGACCTTTACGCCGGAACGGGGGCCATCGGCATGGAGGCGATGAGCAGGGGGGCAAAGGCCGTATATTTTGTGGAGGCGGACAAAAAACTGGCCTCGGGCCTCCGGGACCTGCTCGAGGGCTGCGGCTGCAGGCCGAAGGCGCGGGTGCTTGCCCTGCGGGCGGAGAGTTTCATAAGGAAATCCGGTCCGGACAAGGAAGGGCCCTTGATGGCGGACATTGTCTTCCTCGACCCGCCTTACGCCTCCGGCGAGCTTGAAAAGGTGCTGCCCCTCCTGTCCGCACGGGGTTTCCTTTCGGGCGATGCCGTCGTGATAGCCGAGCACGCAAGCCGTTCGGCCCCGCCGGACGAGGCCGGAGCGCTCAGGAAAAAGAGGACTTACAGATACGGCGATACATCTCTTACCCTGTACGGTAGGCAAAAGCCTTGAAAGATACGGGCGGGTCTTCGAAAGACATGATGGCTAAGGATGTGATGGCGGGCAATCGTATGGCGGGCCATGTGATGGCCCGCGCGGTTCTGCCCGGCAGTTACGACCCCTTTACAAACGGCCACCTGGACCTTCTTTTGCGCGGGCTCCTGATCTTCGATGAGGTGATAATCGCCGTGGCCCCGAGCGCGAGAAAAAAACCCGTCTTCACGCTCAGGGAGCGCATCGGTCTCATAAAAGGGGCCACCCGCGGCATCGGAAGGACGAGGATAGAGTCCTTCAGCGGACTGCTCATAGATTACGTCCGCAGGGCGGGGGCGGGCGCCATTATCAGGGGGCTTCGCGCCGTTTCCGATTTCGAATACGAGTTCCAGATGGCGCTCATGAACCGGAGCCTCGATGCGAAGGTGGAAACTGTCTTTTTGATGCCTTCCGCCGAGTACACTTTCCTGACGGCCACGATGATAAAGGAGGTGGCCTCCTTCGGCGGGTGCGTTAAGGGTCTGGTGCCGGAAAACGTGGAACGGGCCCTGAGGAAAAAATACGGGACCGGCAAGGGAAAATAATTGTGGAGCAGATGATTGAGGAGGCGCAAAAAGGGCCCGGGGAGCCGCCCGTCAGGGCGGGCTGGATATGCCTTGTCGCCGCCTGGGCGCTTTTCCTGATACCGGTGCCGGGGATCGGGATAATAGGGTGGGCCCTCAATGTGGCCGCTTTCATCATATCCATTATCCTGATGGTGAAAGGCCGCGTGGGGGCCGGCGTGGCCCAGCTCGTATGCGTTCTGGTCGTCTCCCCTGTGCTCTATTTCGTGGGGCTTTCCATCCTGTTTAACCATCTCATGTGCCCGGTGTATGTCCATCAGCGCATTTTGCTTTAGGCGGTAAAGACACTATAATCGAATAAGTGAGAGAAGCCCTGCTTGTCCTGGACATGCTCAACGACTTCGTTAGGCGCGGCGCCCCTCTCGAAGTGCCGGCCAACCGGAAAATCATCCCCTCGGTCCAGCGCGAAATCAGCAGGGCAAGGCGTAAGGGAAATCCTGTAATTTACGTCTGCGACAATCACAGGCCTGACGACAAGGAGTTCTCAAAGTATAACTGGCCGCCCCATGCCGTCAGAGGCACGGAAGGCCAGAAGGTGATCGCGGAGCTTGCGCCAAGGGATGGCGAGATCATCATAAAAAAGACTTATTATTCAGCTTTTTATAAGACAAGACTTCAAGCTGTACTTAAAAAACTTGTCATCGGCGGATTGAGGCTCACGGGATGCCTGACCCATGTCTGCGTGCTTTTTACCGCCTATGAGGCGGCCCTGCGGGATTTTGGCGTGACAGTCGTAAAGGACGGTGTGGCGGACCTTACCGGGGACTATCACGAATCGGCCCTGAGGATCATGAAAAACACGGTGAATATCAGGCTCGAATAGCCGCATCGGGAATGACAGGATTGTCAGGGTTATTTTTGAACACATGGTAGTGTAAAAGCGGAGTATTCGTTTTAGTTATACAAGCATATAATTTTAAAGGATAAAAAGTGACCGAAGAAAAGCGTATCTTTTACACGGCGGACCCCGGCGACGTGCTGGCGGGAAGGGTTACGGATGTTTATTTCGAACGGACGCTCCGGATACTCAGGGCAAAAGGGGTAAATCCCCTTGTAAAGGCGGAATTCATAGCCAAGGACCTCCCGAAGGGTTTTCCCTGGGGCGTGTTTGCCGGGCTGGAGGAGGTCCTGCAGGTTTTGAAGTCCCTGCCGGTAAAGGTGAGGGCGATGAGGGAAGGGGAGGTCTTTTATCCTTATGAGCCGGTGATGGAGATAGAGGGCAGGTACGCGGATTTCTGCGTTTATGAGACCGCGCTTCTCGGGCTTGTCTGCCAGGCATCGGGTATTGCCACGCAGGCCGCGCGATTCAAAAACCTCGCCCGGGAGAGGCTGCTGATAAGTTTCGGGGCCAGGCGCATGCATCCGGTCCTGGCCCCGATGATCGAAAGAAACGCCTACATCGGGGGGGCCGACGGGGTTTCGGTGGGAGAGTCCGGCAGGATCATCGGGCGGGAGGCGATGGGGACGATGCCACACGCGCTTGTGCTCTGCATGGGCTCCACGCTGGAAGCGCTGAAGGCGTTCGACCAGGTG
>JAJYGJ010000118.1:0-1093 GCA_021790695.1 Nitrospirota bacterium
GCGCGGGCGGTGAGGATGGACGAGTGCACGGGCTGCGCGCATTGCGCCCGGATGTGCCCGGAGGCGGCCATCGAGGTCTGGGCGCGCTGTTCGTGAAAGCGGGCCCGCTTCTGAAAGCCGCCTGGAAAATAATTTTTAGTTATTGAATTTCTTCGTCATCCCGGCCCCGGCGCAAAATCCGGCGCTCTGCCAATCAACCGGCCACGCCGATCACGCAAAATCAACCAAGACAGAGCAATAAAGACAGTGCCTTCCCCGTGTGATAAGATTCAATAAAGAAAAGGGGGGCGAAGATGGAAACTACCGTGAAAAAAGGAAAAAATAAAATCATCCCGCTGGCATGCCTCGCGCTTTTTTTGCTTTCGCTTTTGTCTTTTGCCCGCGGTGCGGCGGCCGAACAAAACTATATCGAGGGTAAATTGGGGGTATATTCCCCGGAATCGAATGACTTGAGCGGGTTTTCAAGCGATTTCGCGGGCGAGGCCGCATTCGGGCATTATTTCAACCGCAACGTCGCCGCGGAATTCGGGGTGGGCTATTTGCGGACATCGGCCGTCGAGTTCGACCGGGTTAACGATATCTTCGTCACCGAAGACATAAACGCGACTTTCATCACCGGCACGGTGAAGCTCGTCTTCCCCGTGCCCTATTATTATCCGCAGTCTTACCCATATTTTGACCTTTACGCCGGCGCCGGCGTGGGCCTCTATTTCGCCAATGACAATATCGATGTCCTCGGATTGCACCAGAACGACACGGTGGGCGGCTTTCACATCCTGGGCGGCGCCGACTTCAATATCGACCGGAACTTCTTCCTGGGCTTCGAGGGCAAGTATTTGTGGGCGAGGCCGTTCGATACAAACATTGACGGCCTTGTCTTCACCGGCAACTTCGGGTACCGGTTCTAAAACCTATCTCAAAATCGCTTCCGGCTGCGAGAGGCTGACATGGGTAGCGAGCGGCCAGCGAGCGAATCCTGATGAATCACATATTCCATACATTCTATGCCCGCAGGGCATAAAATCGCGGCATACTGCGTCATCAAGTGAAAATCGTCCTCAATCCCGCCTCGGCGGGACTGCTGCGCCTCCGG
>JAJYGJ010000118.1:1103-5850 GCA_021790695.1 Nitrospirota bacterium
GAAATTGTCTGCCACGATTTCCTCTCTCTTTCGCTTTAAAATCAATTTTGAGACAGGTTCTGGTTTTTTCGCCTTCCGGAGCGCCTTTTCCCGCATCCGGTTCACGGATGGATTGTCCATTGACACCGGGATAGGGCGGTTATAACATTGAATCAGACGAGAGAGGGTGATCAGGCCGTAAGACGGTTTCAGTGGTATTTTCCGGAGGTTCCGGTGGAAGCTGTTCACGCCTGCAAAATCAAAAATCCGGCAACAACGCCCGCTACGGCATTCAACACAAACGCACAGTGCCGTGGAACGGCAAAAGAATGAAAGGAGGCACGCATAATGGCAACTGCACAAGAATTGGTTGAAAGGAGATCGGGAGGCATCATGGCCGCAGGCGCGCTGGCCGAGGGTTTCGCCAGCATCGGCGCGGTTGTTTTGTCGATCATCGGTTTGACGGGCAAATTTCCGCTTCTGCTGCTGCCCATAGCGACGATCGCCATCGGCGCGGCCCTGCTGTTTGAAGGAGGCGCGGTCACGGCCAAATTCTCCAACCTGCTTTCGCTGGCCCGCGTGCCGGCGGACTTGAGCCAACTGGGATTCGGCATGACCACCGAGTTCATAGGCGGCGTTGGAGGGATCGCCCTCGGGGTGCTGGCGCTCATAGGCATCGAGTCTATGGTCCTCGTGCCGGTGGCCGTCATCCTCTTCGGCGGCTCGCTGCTTCTCGGGGTAAACGCGGCGGCCAAGATGAACGCCCTGATGGGCCAGATGACCGAGCAGAGGGAGGCCGTCCGCGAGGTCATGCGCGAGGCGGTATTCTCCGCGGCCGGGGTGCAGCTTCTGGTGAGCATCGGCGTGGTCACCCTGGGCATCCTCGCCCTGATAGGCATAAACCCCCTTGCCTTGTCGCTCGTGGCGACGCTTTCGCTCGGTTTCGCCAGCCTGATGAGCGGGACCGTCCTTATCAGCAGGGTCACCGTCGCCGCCCGCCGCCACAAGCAGGCCACTGCCTGAAAAAGGCGGCTCTGCCGAGTCCGCTCCGGACGGGCGCCCGGTATCTTACGGGCGCCTCCTTTTTGCCTTGAAATCTCCAGCTTTACCCTGTCGTTGCATTATTAATCGTCTCAAAATAGTCTGAACATCCTATGTCGTCATTCCCGCGCGTCTTTAGCGGGAATCCAAAGCCCGCCCCCGCGAAGGCGGGGGTCCATTCCCGAAAATGGATGCCCGATTAAGGTCCTCGGGCATGACGGACAAAGGACGAAATCGGTAAATACTATCATGAGACCGTTAATAACTGATGCTGTAGGGTTCCCTGATGACGGACCCGGGCCTTTTAAAGCGGCACATCAAAGGAAGTACTGGGCCAGGTTTATCCCGTGCTTGTTGTGGTCTACGGTCCTCGCGATGCTCCTTAAGTATCCCCCTGCCCCGTTTTTCTCGGCCAGGTCCACCACCATGGGGGCGGACCTGTTGCCGTTTGCGTCCGTTATGACCGTCACGCTCGGGCGCAGGCGCTCGGCCGCGTTAGTGCCCGTGACCACGCCAAGCTCCCTTGTGTCGAGCATCACGAGGGTGCCTATGGGATAGACGCCCGCGAGGTTCACGAAGAATTTCATCAGCAGCGGATCGAGCTGCGGGCCGGAGCGCTTGACCATCAGCGCAAGCGCCCCGTCCGGCGGCAGTGGCGCCCGCGCATAGACCCTCGATGAGGTCATGGCGTCGTACTGGTCCGCTATGGCGACGATCCTGCTGAAGAGGTCAAGCTCGGCCAGCCTCTTTGCGGCGGGGTAGCCTGAGCCGTCAGGGTGGATGTGGTGCTCATAGGAGGCTATCGCGGCCCTTATGCTTGTGAAATCGAAGCTCTTCATATTGAAGATGATCTTGACGCCGAAGAGGGGATGGCGGACCATCAGCTTCCATTCCTCCTCGTCGAAGGCGCCGGGCTTGTTCAGTATCTCGCTGGGAATCACCGTTTTGCCGATATCATGGAAGAGCGCCACCATGCCAAGCTCCATGAGCGTTTTCTTGGCCATGCCAAGCCTCTGGCCCAGCGCCACGGAAAGGATGCTCACGTTCACCGAGTGGTGGAACGTGTACTCGTCATAGTTCTTGATGACGGTCATCCCCAGAATAAGCTCCTCGCTTTCCAGGAGCGCATCGACCATCCTTTCCACGACCCTTTTGGCCTTCCTCATGCTGATGCGCTCGCCGGCCTTTATCTTGTTCATGACGCCCATGGTGAAGGAGACGGCGTTGAAATAGGTATGCTTGACCGCCTTGCGGATGTCTTCCGGGCCGTCGGAGGGGCCGTTTTTCCCGGGGCCCTCCGCAATCCGCCGCGGAGCGCCCACCGCGATGCATTTGAGCTTTTCGGTCTTCTCCTGGAGGTCCTCGAACGGCTCGGCCGCGAACTGGCTGGAAATGAACGCGCCCAGGAACGCCTGCACATCCTCCGGCCTCACATCGCAAAGAAATTTCACGCTGCCCAGGCGGCGCCTCTTGAATTCACGCTGAAGGAAATCGAAATTGAGCAGGTGCTCCGTCGTGAACTTCACCCTCTCGCCGTTCAGATAGAAATACTCTCCCACGACCTCCATCTCGATGGCGCTTTCCTCCAGCATGAAGGCGTTTACGCCGGAGACGAATTTCTCGACCGCGCTGTACACGGCGACGTTCCTGGGGTCGTGTATCTGCGATGTGCGCACGATGACGGCCAGGAGGCCCACCAGGTCCCTGCCCGTCCGGCCTTTCCCCAGGCTACCGTCCATGTTCGATCCGTTTGACGGCCCTGTAGGCGTATTCCCTCAGGAGCCGGTTTTTGGAATCCTTGAGCTTTTCAAGCTGCTCCCTGGCGCCGCCGCACCCCATGAGCCCAAGGCTGTAAGCCGCGCACGCCCTTAATTCGTCCCACCTGCCCTTCTTGAAAAAGGAGCCTGACTTGAGCGCCTTCAAAAGAAACTCCTCCGTGCCGGGATCGTTCCAGTTCGCAAGCGCCTCGAAATACTGTTTTTTCTCGTTGAAATCCAGGTCGAGAAACGCCTTGCCGCCTATCCTCTCCAGGATGGCCCTCTTCGAGGAGGCCGACTTCATCCTGCCCAGGGCCCTTACCGCAGTCATCCTTACCGCCGCCTCCGGGTCGTCGAGCGCCTCCGTCATCACGGAGATCATGCCCTGGCTGTCCAGTTCCCCGAGGGCCTTCAGCGCCTCCATCCGCACGCGCTCGTCCCGGTGATGGACAGCCCCCGCCAGGAAATCGATCGCCTGCCTGTCGCCTATCTGCCTGAATATGTAGATAATGTTCCTCGCGACATACCACCTGTCGTCGGAAAGCCCCCTGGCGAGCGCCTGGAAGTCTTTTTCTCCCAGGAAGACAAGGGCATTTATAACCTTCCTCCTGGCCTCCATGGTCTTCAGCTCGCCCAGCATCGTTATGAAGGGGGCAACCGCCCTTTTGTCCAGGCGGCGCACGTATTGCTCGAAGGCGTCGTCCTCGACGGTTTCGCCCGCGTCCAGGCGGTCACCCAGCATGCCCACGACAGCGGGGCTGCAGGCGAACTCGAAGACGCGCTCCAGTTCCTTTGTCATGAGGCCCCCGTCTTCCATGCCGGCCGGAGGTTTTTTCTCCGCCATGGCGAGTATGCCCACGGCGAGCCTCAGGTTACCCGTCTTAATGCAATATTCGAAGGTCCCGTTTATGACGTCCGCAATCTCGCCGTACTCGGAAGGCGACAGACCGGGGAAGAGATCAAAGAGTATCTCCACGAACCTGGGAAGCTTGTCCATGCAGTCCCTTTCCAGGTCCTTCTGAAGCGCGAGGAGGTCCGCTTTCGTGACAGGCATGATCTCCGCCTGGAGGGTTTCGGCCGCTTCCTCCTTCAATATCTCGCCGTAAATCCGCTTCAGGTCTTCCTCGCGCGCGGGCTGCCCGACCGCGCGGGCCGCGGCCCGTTCTTCATACGTCTCATCCTCAAGCAGGAGTTTCTCGTCCACCGAGTATTTTATGTGCTCGAAATCCTTTTCCCACAGCATCGTCACCATGTCTTCGTCCTCCGGCTGCCTTTCGAAGTCGAAGGAGATGGCCTGCAGGAAATCCCTCATCTCTTCCAGGGAGAGCCCGCGCCTGAAGGAAAGCTCCCTTACGCCGTCCCTGAAGAAAAGGAAGGCGAAATTGTCCTCCGCGCCGGCGCTCTGATAGACGACCCGGCCCGCCGCGAGTATCTCGTTTTGCCGGAAGGTCAGGTGCAGGTCCCCGTACTCTTCCAGGAAATCGTCGATGCGCGTAAAGGCGTCCTCGATGGTTTTCGAGTAAACGGGGTTATTGACCGGATAGATGCGAAGGTTCTTCCTTGCGCGCTGGAAAACCAGAACAAGCTCTTGTGCGGGTTTTATATCCTCCGCCTGGTCCATGCGCCGTTTAAATTACCATACCGCGGGGCGGGGGGTCAAATCCCGGGGGCCCTCAAACAATGATTATCCTCTTCGCCCTGGCAAAATTCCTCAGGACCATGGAAGCGCCGTAGAGCCTCTGAAGCCCCAGGTTCCTTTCCCTGATCGCCGCGGGGTCCTTGTGGGGAAATTTCTCCGCCCTTATCTCGGCCAGGCACTTTTCAAGCTCGGCGTGGAGGCCCTTCAGGTCATCGTCGCCGAAGGCCTTCAGAAAAAGGGGATTGACGGCCGAATAACCGTCCCGCACGTCGCGCGCGATGGATTTCAGGCTCTTACCCCTCGGATTCGCCAACAGGTGCCTTCTTCGAGG
>JAJYGJ010000118.1:5860-14125 GCA_021790695.1 Nitrospirota bacterium
TGAAAATCCTGGAGGCGATTATGCCGATCTCGTAGAGCACTATGATCGCCACGGCCATCAGGGTCTGGTTAAATGCGTCCGGGGTGGGGGTGAGAACGGCCGCTATGATGAAGGCGGCCAGGATGGCGTATTTCCTGTTTTTGGCCAGCGCGCCCGCGGAGACGAACCCCATCCTTGTCAGCAGCACCATGAACATGGGCAGTTCGAAAACGACGCCGAAGGCAAGGATGAACTTCAGGCAGAAATCCATGTAATTGCCGACTGATATCATCGGTTTGACGTACTGGATTTTATAGGTCAGCAGAAAATCGAGCGCAAAGGGCAGCACCACCAGGTAGCAGAAAGCCGCCCCGGCGGCGAAAAGCACCGAGCCCCCCAGGACGAACGGGGCGACAAGCATCTTTTCCTTCGAGACAAGCCCCGGCGAGATGAACTTCCATACCTGTTGCAGTACAAGCGGAAGAGACACTATCAGGCCGGCTATGGCGGAGATTTTAATGTACATCCAGAAGGCCTCGGCCGGGGCCAGGAACACGAGCTCGGTCGTGGACGCCCGTTTGATAAGGTGGTAGTACGGATAAACGAGGTCCAGCCTCGGGTAGAATTTCATCGGCACGACGAGCAGCCTGAAGATGAACCCGGAATAATAGAAACACACGCAAAAGGCGATGAAAAACACCGTGAGCGCGACCAGGAGCCTCTTCCTGAGCTCGCCCAGGTGCTCGGTGAGGGGCATCTTGGTATCGAGGGGCATCCCGGTATCAGTCATTTATGTCCGTGTGCTCCGCCTTCATGCCGCCATCGGCTTCCTGCGGGGCCGCCGTCTCCTTTTTTTGGGCGGAAGCGGCCCCCCCTCCCGGGCCCTGCGCCTCCGTTTTCCCGCCCGGTTCCCGCTCAACTTCCTCCTCGGCCCGAAGCTCCCGGTCTATTTCGAGCCTGGCCTCCATGAGCGCGCGCCTGATCTGCCCCAGTATCCTGCCCGCCTTTCTTGCGACTTCCGGCAGCTTTTTGGGTCCCACAACCAGGAGGGCCACAAGGAAGATGACGAGGATTTCCTGAATATCGCCGAACATTAATTTATCTTCCCTGCGGCAAGCCGGCAACGACTCGACTCCCCGAGCCGCAGGGAATCTGATATAAGGATTTTTTTAATTTTCATTATGTTCGCTCGCTCGACCCCGTGGCGAGTCCTGCGATACGCAGGAGAATACGCCCGCTATCATTTATTATACAAATTTTGAGGGCGTCCCAGCTTGGTTTAGCCGGGCGTTTAGCTTCCGAAACCCCTGGCGATCGCCCCGAAGGAAGCCCCGATGGAGAAGATGATGCGGAATTTGGGGTGCCTGTTTTTCAGGTCAAAACCTATGCCGAACGTATTGAAAATGTCCCCGCTTGAAAGCCGGTAGCCAAACCGGACCTCCGAGAGGTCCACCGTGTTCGTGACGGCGCTCTTTCTCAACTGGAATTCCCCCAGCATCCGCAGGCTATGCGTGGCCGCGAACTCCAGCCCGCTCAAAAAGTCTACCTCGTCGTGAAGGCTGCCCTTCCCCGAGACTGTATATATGAGGTTCGCGTGCGCCAGAAGGGGGCCCAGCGGACGGCTCAGGGCCAGGCCGCCGCCCCCTCCCCCGTCCCGGCTCAGACTGCCTTCGCCGGTCGGCAGATACCCGAAAACAAGCACCGCGACCGCCGGCCTGTACCTGCCGGTGTCCAAAAACCTGTACTTGAAGGCGCCCCCCAGGTCCTCGAACCCGCTGCCTCCTTCGATGCCGTCCAGGTAAGGAAGATCAGCCGTCAGTTCCGCCCGGCTCGAAATGCCGTATGAGAAACCCAGGGTGTGACGATAAAAACTGGGGTCCTTCGAGCGCTCTATGGTATACGCGATGGAAGTGCCGCCCTTGGGAAGGGAAAACGCGGAAAAGGTGCTGAAGACGGAATAGGGGGCCAGGGGCCGGACCAGGCCAAGCTCATCATCGGCCGCATGCGAACGGCCGGCCAGGAAGAAGAAAAAGAGCAAAAAAAAAGCAAACGCCCTTTTCGCTTTCGCTTTTTTCATGCTAGAACATAACAAAATCCTTCTCACCTGTCAAATGGCCGAGCACCTCAAAGACGTCCCTCAGGGCCTTCCTCTCGGACACCTGCACCTCAAAACCCTCCGGGAAGAACCTGATCCTCTCCCCGAAGCCCTTCAGGAGGGCGTCCACAGGCGGAAAGGCCCCGGCCGCCATAAGGAACCTCGCCCTGCCGTCCATCTGCTCGATCCCGGCCACCGAGGCGCGCCCGCAGGCCGCCCGGAGCTGCATGACGCGGATCAGGTTTTTCACCTCGTCCGGAAGGGGCCCGAACCTCTCGGCGCACTCCTCCGCGATCTTCCTGAGCCCCGCGGCATCCTCCGAGGCCGCGATCCTGCGGTAGAAACCGAGCCTCAGGGAGACGTCCTCCATGTAGGACTCCGGTATCAGGGCGTCCACATTAAGCGTCACCGGCGGCATGACCTTTTCCCTTATCTCTATCCCTTTAAGCTCCGCGACCGCCCGTTCCAGAAGCTCCGTGTACATCTCGAACCCGATGTCGTTGATATAGCCGGACTGCTCCGGGCCCAGCAGGTTGCCGGCCCCCCTTATCTCCAGGTCCTTCATCGCCACCCTGAAGCCGGCGCCCAGATAACTCAGCTCCTCAAGGGCGGCGAGCCTCTTTTTGGCGTCGTCGGTGATCGCGTCCCCGCCCGGTATGAGAAACCACGCGTGGGCGGCAACCCCTCCCCTGCCCACTCTTCCCCTCAACTGGTAGAGGTCCGCAAGGCCCATCATATCGGCCCTGTCCACGATTATGGTGTTGGCCGTCGGGATGTCGATGCCGGAGCCTATGATGGCGGTCGAAAGCAACAGGTCCAGATCTCCGTCCATGAACCTTATCATCACGCGTTCGAGTTCGCTTTCCTTCATCCGCCCGTGGGCCATCCCCATCCGCACGCCGGGGAAAAGCTCAAGCAGAAGCTCCATTATCCGGTGGATGTCCTCTATGCGGTTATGGACGAAAAATATCTGCCCGCCCCTTGAAAGCTCGGCGGAGACGGCCTGCTTTATCACCTCCCTGCCGAAGACGGATATCGTGCTTCGGACGGCAAGCCTCTCCTCGGGCGGCGTTTCTATGACGCTTAAATCCCTTATGCCCGCAAGCGCCATCTGAAAGGTCCTCGGTATCGGGGTGGCCGTGAGCATGAGCACGTCCACGCCCCGGCTTACCCCCTTTATCCATTCCTTCTGGGCGACCCCGAAGCGGTGCTCCTCATCAATCACGAGGAGCCCCAGGTTTTTGAAGCTCAGGCCGGCCTTGAGGATGGAATGCGTGCCTATCAGTATATCAACCTCGCCCTTTTCGAAGGCCTCGAACGTGCGCCGGCTTTCGGCCTTCTGCTTGAACCGGCTCGAGTAATCTATCCGCACCGGGAAGGCCGCGAACCTGGCGGTGAAATTCCTCCTGTGCTGCTCGCAAAGAAGCGTCGTCGGCACAAGGACCACCACCTGTTTTGCGTCATAGACGGCCTTGAACGCCGCCCGCATGGCCACCTCCGTCTTGCCGTAGCCCACGTCCCCGCAGAGGAGCCGTTCCATCGCGCGCGGCTCCTCCATGTCTTTTTTCACCTCGGAGACCGCCCTCGCCTGGTCCGGCGTCAGCTCATAGGGGAAAAAACCGTCGAATTCCCTGTGAAGCTCCGTATCGGGGCTGAAAGCAAAACCCTTTGCGACCTGCCTTTCGGCATGGACTTTCAGGAGCTTTTCAGCCATCTCCCGGAGCCTTTTCTGCGCCTTTGCCTTCCTGCGCTCCCATGCCTTTCCCCCGAGCCGGTCAAGCTGGGGTTTCACGCCGCCATCCGGGTTCTTGTACTTGTGGATTTTCTCTATCGCGTAAAGGGGAAGGTATATCTTAGACCCCTCGGCGTATTCGATTATGAGGAGATCGGTCCTCGGCGCGGCGCCGGCCGCCGCCTGCTGCTTCGCAAAACCCAGGAACCTGCCGATTCCGTGATCGTGGTGGACTACGTAGTCGCCGCCCTGAAGGTCGTCTATGGTCTGAAGGAGCCCGGATATCTTCGACCTGGCCGTCGGCTTCCAGGCCGGCTTCTCCCCGAACAGGTCCCTGTCGGTGACGATGAAGACCCCCGCCTCGGGCCTCCGGAGGTCCTTGCTCCCGTTTTTAAGGGCGAACCCCGCCGAAAGCCCGCCGGAAAACACGGTCGCGCAAAGGCCCCCCTCGTACCGCATGACATCCGCCGGCTCCATCACGGGCATGTGAAGCCCGTCTTCCCGGAGGACATTTTTGACCCGCTCGGCCTGCGCGGGGGAAGAAAGGACAAGGAGGATTTCGGCCCCCGAATCCCTGAGCCTTCTGATGGACCGGGCAAGCTCGGTAACGCCGCGCCTCTCGTCATGCATCAGGCCGTAACCCGACAGGGGCAGGACCGGGGCGGAGGCGCCCTCAAGCGGCAGGCCGGAGAGGACGACAGCGCCCCCGGGCAGGCCGGTGGCGTCTTCGAGGGCGAAGAGCCGGTATCCTCCGGTGTCCACCGGCCCCGGGGCTTCCTCCGGCTTTGCCAGGGAGCCGTCAGGCTCCCTCGCGGGCAGGATGGCAAGACGGAAGATGTCCTCCGTGTGCATCTGGCTTTCAACGTCAAAGAGCTTCATGCTGTCGATGTCGTCCCCGAAGAACTCCACGCGCACGGGGTCGTCCATCCCGGCCGGAAACACGTCCAGTATCCAGCCCTTCATCCTGAACTGCCCCGGCTGGCTCACAAGCGGGACCGGCTTGTAACCCATTTTGAGCAGCCGCTCCTCGACCGTCCGCCTTTCGAACGAGCCCGGGTATGCGAGCCTTATGCATATATCCTCCAGGAGAGGGGCGGGCCACATGGGGGCCTCAAGCGCGGCCTTTGAAGTGACGATTACCCTGCCGGCCCGGCTGGGGTGCAGCGCGAATTCAGCCCGCTTGCCCGATACCCCGGGCCCGTCCGGCTCCGGCAGGAAGAAGACCTCCCGGCGCGCCGCGCCGAGAAGTGAAAGATAAAAGAGGAGATCTCTATGGAATTTTCGCGCGTCCGCTTCCCTCGGAGCGGCACAGCAGATGGGTTTTGCCTCCGGCCCTTCCCCGGCGGCCATGGCCAGCAGCAGCGAAGCGGAGGACCCTCTCAGGCCGTGTACCGGCAGGGACGCCGCCAGTGACGGGAAAACGCCCTTTTTAAACTCCTCAAGGCACTTTAACAGGACCATGGTCCGTGAACTGCAGTCACTTCCGCAGCCGTCCGATTTTCTCCATCACGCGGGTCGTCGAAAAGCCTTTCACGAAGGGCAGGGAGCGGGTCGCAGGCACTATGTCCGAACCCACGATGTCTTTTTTCTTCCAGTCGCCGCCCTTTACCAGCACGTCCGGCTTTATATACCCGATAAGCTCGTATGGGGTCTCTTCGTCGAAAACAGTAACATAATCCACCATCCGCAGGGCGGCAAGGACTTCCGCCCTGTCTTTCTCCGCGTTTACGGGCCGGCCGGGTTTTATCTTGGAGACGGAACGGTCGGAATTGAGGCCCACTACGAGGATGTCCCCGAGACTTTTGGCCTTTGCGAGATAGCGGACGTGCCCCGGATGGATGATATCGAAGCACCCGTTCGTGAAGACTATGCGAGGCCCCCCCTGGGCGAAGCGCCCGCCCTTTTTAAGCCCCGCCAGCTCTTTTTTAAGCGCCTGCCGTCTTAGTATCTTCCCCATGGGCGGCCGCGCCCTCCCCTGTCCTCTTCAGCATTTCCCACGCCTTCTCCAGCATCTCGCGGTCTCCCTTGTAAGTGGTGGCCCTGAGCGCTTCCCCGATGGGAAACCACGCCGCGCTGTCCACCTCGCGGTCATGGCCGCTCGTGCTTCCGCCCAGGCACCTCATGAGATAAAAATGCACGGTTTTCTTGCACCGCGCCTTCTCCGGGACGAGATAGTACCAGTATGTGATTTCGCCCAGCCTGCCCTCAAGTCCGGCTTTGAGCCCGGTCTCCTCGGAGACTTCCCGCAGGGCGGTCTCTTCGAGTTTTTCCCCCTTGTCGACGGTGCCTTTGGGCAGCGTCCATATCTTTCCGCCCTTCACCGAGATGAGCGCAACCTCCGGGCCTTTCGGGGTCAGCCTGTAGACGACCCCCCCGGCCGAAGTCTGTATCTTTACCGGGGTGGGCTTCAACTAGCCGCCCCCGATGAGCCTCATTATATCGTTTCTTATCGCAAAGACCATCAGGGTCACAAGGAGCACGAGCCCTATCCGCTGAAGGTTTACCTGGACGGCCTCGCTCAAGGGCTTTCCCCTGGCGGCCTCGACCGCCAGGAAAAACAGATGGCCGCCGTCCAGAAGCGGCACGGGCAGGATATTGAGGATCGCCAGGTTTATGCTTATGAAGGCCATGAACATGAGGTAGGAAAACACGCCCATCGAGGCCGCCTTGCCGGACTCCTGCACTATCGTAATCGGGCCGCCGATCGTCTTCAAGGAAAAAGCGCCGGTCATCAGGTTTTTTACCGCGCCCACCACAAAGGCGGAGAGCCTCCACGTCGCAACGGCCGCCTTGACGGGCACGGCCGGGATGTCTTTGGCCTCAATGACGTAAAAGGGCACGGCGGGGCCCGCCCTCTCCACGCCTATCCTCCCGACCGTCACCTCCCGCCCCTGCATTGTCTTCTCCCGGACGGCGCCCGCGACAACCTCGAAATCGAGCGTCCGGCCGCCCCTCTTCACGGTAAGCGTAAGCCTTTGGCCTGGCTTGGAGCTTACATACTCGACAAGGTCGAACCAGGTGGACACGGGCCTGCCGTTTACGCCCGTTATGATGTCGCCCGGCATGAGCCCCGCCCTCCGGGCGGGGGAATCTTTCAGGACGGCCCCTATCTTCGGCGTTATGTCGCCAAGCCTGGGGATGTTTACCGGCAGCCTGGCGGCAAGGATCGCGGCCAGTATGACGAAGGTCAGGAGGACGTTAAAGAGGGGGCCTGCGAAGGCGATCAGCGCACGCTTCCATACCGGCTGAAAATTAAACGCGAAGGCCTTCTCCTCCGGGGCAAGCTCCTCGCCCTCTTCCTCGCCCAGCATCTTCACGTATCCGCCCAGCGGCAGCGCGGATATCATGTACTCGGTGCCGCCCTTTTTGAACCCGGCCACCCTGGGCCCGAAACCCAGGGAAAATTTAAGCACCTTCACCCCGAGCAACTTCGCAAAGAGGAAATGGCCTGATTCGTGAACGAATATGAGAACCCCCAGGAGAACGGCGGCCCAAAAGAGAATCAAAAAATCCTTCTCCTTCTATCCAGTCTTATTTGATCTATAAGGACCGAAGCGGATTTCCTCGCGTCTGAATCCGCCTGGATTACGCTCTTCTCATCGGCGAGATCCCGGCGCTCGCAGCACCCCATCGTCTGTTTTATTATAGCAGGAATGTCGTTAAACCCTATTTCTCCGGCAAGAAAGGCCCCGACGGCGGCCTCGTTTGCGGCGTTTAAAACGGCGGGGGCCGAGCCGCCCTCCCTGAGCGCCTGGTAGGCGTAGAGCAGGCACGGAAAGGCGCCGGTGTCGGGCTCCGCGAACGAAAGGTTTTGAAGACGGGCCAGGTCCGGGGGCGGGACCGCCCCGGGGAGCCTTTCCGGCCAGGAAAGGGCATAAGCGATGGGCCCTTTCATGTCCGGCAGGGCGAGTTGGGCGATGACCGAGCCGTCCGGGAACTCCACCATCGAATGAACGATGCTCTGCGGATGGACAAGGACCCTTATCCGCTCCGGCGGCAGGCCGAACAGGTGATGGGCCTCTATCACCTCCAGCCCCTTGTTCATAAGGGTCGCCGAATCCACGGATATCTTCCTTCCCATTTGCCAGTTCGGATGGCTTATCGCCATTTCGGCGGTCACGCCTTCAAGCTCCCGCGCGCTCCTGCCCAGAAACGGGCCGCCGGAGGCGGTAAGGATTATGTCGCCCTTGAAGTCCCCGTTCGAGGCCCCGTTCAGGCACTGGAAGATCGCGCTGTGCTCGCTGTCCACGGGCAATATGCGGACGCCGCATCTGACGGCCTCCGCCATGACTATCTCTCCGGCCGTGACCAGGGCCTCCTTGTTGGCAAGCCCGACGTCCTTGCCGGCCCTGATGGCGGCCAGGGTGGGGGCCAGCCCGGCAAACCCGACAATAGCCGAGATCACGAATGTGGCGCCTTCGTAAGCGGCCACCTTGAGCACCCCTTCCCCGCCGCTTAG
>JAJYGJ010000076.1:0-4899 GCA_021790695.1 Nitrospirota bacterium
GGCCTCGTTCCCCTCCACCTCGTAGACCAGGTGCATGCCGCCCTGAAGGTCGAGTCCGAGCGATATGCCCCGCGCCGGCATGTTGTCCTGCCACCATGCCGGCATGTACTTGAACGCCGGCGTATTCGGCAGGAAGAATATGACGGAGGCGACGATGATCGCCCCTATGAATCCAACCCGCCAGAATATCTTTTTTTTCATCAACCGGAAACCTCCCCCCCGGAAGCTTACCTCCCGGCCATGGCCGGGAAAATAAAGAAGACAGAGATCATACCGAATACGAAACTAACTTAGTATACTGACATAAATACGGCCGCGCGGGCAAGAGATCCGGGCATATCCCCGGATAGGTTCTACAGATCAGGTTCTATTCCGATTCTTTTTCGGTCCTGACCGTGGCGATGTAGGCCTTTCCAACCTTCACCTTGACGTTTTCGGCTATTTTGATGGTTAGTATGTTCTGATCGACCTGCTCCACAACCCCGTACAACCCGCCGGAAGTTACGACCTTGTCGCCCCGCTTTATGGCTTCGAGCATCTGCTTGTGCTCTTTCGCCCTCTTCTGCTGGGGCCTGATGAGCAGGAAATAAAAGATCACGAATATGAGAATCAGGGGGATAAAACTGCCGATCATGCTGCCGCTTCCGCCCGCCGCGGACCCGGCAGCCCAGGCTGAAGAAACAAGAAAGTTCGGCAAATGCATGGCCACCTCCAGAGGTTTTTCTTTCTTAACGACCCCGCCCTTCGGGTCGCGGGTCTTAGGAATTATACTAGATTTTCAATGTTTTTGCTCCCGGCACGGTCTTGCCCCCGCCCCCCCTGTTATAATTGAATATGCCTGAAAAGGAAGCTCTTGCCGGGGGCACTGTGGATTACAAGTCGATTGAAAGCGTCTGCTTCGTCTTTCTTCACGGGATAGGGGATTTCGTCATGTTCACTCCCGCGCTTAAAAAAATCAAGGTGATAAACCCTGATATTAAAATCACCGTCGTGCTCAGGAAAGAACTGGGCCTGAGGCCCCTGGCGGAAAACCAGGGCTATATCGACCGCGTTTTGGAAATGCCGCTTCGAAAGCAGCCCCGTTTCTACGTGCCCTGGATTTTCTGGACAAAAGAATACTGGATCATCAAAAAACGCCTGGCCCGGCTGCTTAAAGACGAAAAGCTGCTCAAAGGCGAAAGATTCGATCGCGCGCAGGTCATTTACCACCAGGTTTTCCCGACGTTTCTGTATCTTTTGTTCTGTCCGAAAAGGGCGCGGGCGCACAAGATAGAGAGCCTGGCAAGGGAGGCCGGCGTTATCCTCGGCGCCCGGGAGCTTGATACCCCCGTCCTTCAAATCCCGGATGATGAAGTGCGAAAGGCCGGCCGCGCGCTACGGGCGCTGGTGCCCACGGCGCTGGCGTCCGGCACCCTCCTGATAGGCATACAGAGAAACACGATGGACAGGACCCGCTTCATCCCTCTTTCAGCCGTGCAGGGTTTCATAGACGGCCTCAATGCGAACGGCGGGCCCAAAAATCCGAAATCGGACAAAAATCCAAAATTCCTCTTCCTGGTCTTCGCCGACGAGGCCGCCTTCAAACTTGAGCAGGAGGTGGACGGCGGCCACCTGGAGGCGGCCAACCTGTTTTACTCCTCCCGGGTGGAAGGAGGGCATGACGCGCTGGGGCTTGCCGCCCTCGTCCAAAACTGCGACTTCATAGTCAGCGTGGACTCGGCCGTCTTCAACATCGCCTCCGCCCTGGGCAAGCCCGTCCTCGGCGTCTTCAACAATTACAAGGTGCGGTCGGGCCAGCGTGCCCTAACGGGCGGAAACGTCCTTTGCATCGACAGCCCGCGGATAAAAACAAGAGCTGAGGACCTCCTCCTGAAATTCCATGCCCTCCTTGAAAATGAAAAAGCGCCCTCACTCCGCGATGAGCGGAATGGACAGCCCGGATGAATAACCCCAGGATACTGGTGCTGCCCCTCTACGGCATCGGGGACGTCCTTATGACGACCCCCGCCCTCAGAAACATAAAGGAGAAAATCCCCTCCGCCCGCGTCACCTGTCTCCACATGTCCAGGGCCACGAGGGACATCCTCATCGGAAACCCCAATATCGACGACAACATCCATTTCCCGTTTCTTGAGGCCGGCAGGCTGCGGGGCGCAAGGTTCCTGTCGGGTTTCAGGGGCCGGTTCGACGTGGCCATAAATTTTTATCCCTCCAACCGGAAGGACTATAACATCGCCTCATTCCTCTCCGGCTGCCGCATCCGCATGGGCCATACCTACGGGATGCACAATTGGAGGGAACTTAATTTCCTCAAAAACCGCACCCTGCCGGAAGACGACCAGTTGCACAATGTTGAAGAAAACCTGCGGCTGCTTGAGTTCCTGGGCATAAAGGACCCTTATGCCTATCCGCTCGAGGCCTTTCTTGCCGAAGAGGAGGACCGTGCGGCCGGGGGCTGGCTGCTTGAAAACGGCATTGATGAGCGGACGCCTCTGGTGGGGCTCCATCCGGGTACAAGCGCCTTCAAGGAGCACGTGAAGAGGAGATGGCCGCCGGAGAGATTTCCCCGGCTTATAGACGGCCTGTGCTCCGTGCTGGCCGATCACAGGTTCCTGGTGTTTGGCGGCCCGGAGGAGGCGCCGCTGAAAAAAAGCATAACAGGCAATTGCGCCCCCTCGTCCAGGGGCAGGGTCCATGCGGTCGAAACGCCCGGCATCAGGCAGGCGGCCGCCCTCGTGAAAAGATGCGGGCTTTTCATCTCCAACGATTCCGGGCTCATGCATATGGCAGCGGCCTTCCAGGTGCCCACCGTGGCCGTATTCGGCCCCACCAACCCGCGCTGGGTCTCGCCCTGGATGTGCCCCTCCCGGATAATGGGCCCGGCCGCCTCCTGCGCCCCCTGCTTCAGGTACTCGCCCGCCCCGCTTAGGTGCCGGAAGAGGCTTGATTTCAAATGCCTCGCGGACATGAGCGCTGAAAGCGTGATGATGGCGGCCCTGTCCCTCATGGGCCGGGATTTTTAGAGCCTGTCTCAAAATTGATTCCGAAGCGAAGGAGGCAGCCTGCTAGAGCCTCACGCGCCAGGCGGTAAAACCCTTCTTGTCCTCGAGTACGATGCCCTTTTCCTCCAGTTCCTTGCGGATCCGGTCGGCGAGCGCAAAATCCTTCCGGGCCCTGGCCTCGCGCCTGTCTTCCATCATCCGCTCGATCCCGGGGACGTCGAGCCCGATCCGCCTTGTTTGCAGGAGCGCCCCCTGCCATTCGGCGGGCGTGCGGTTGAACACATTCAAGACGCCGGCCGCCTCAAAGAGCGCCTCTTTCGCCCCGGCCAGAAATTCAGCGGCCCGCTTGCCCGCCGGCCCCTGGTCCAGAAAACGGTTCATCTCCCTCAGAAGCTCGAAGATGTGCCCGATGGCGAGCGCCGTGTTGAAATCGTCATCCATGGCCTGCATGAAGCGTTTTTTGAACCCCGCGGATGTTGCGCCCAGGATGCCGTCCTCGAAGCCGGAGGGAAAACTTTCCTTTTCTCCCGGCGCATTCAGAAATTCATCCAGCCGCTCGAGGCCCTGGTAGTAGCGGTCAAGCGTGTGCGTGGCCTCCTCCAGCGGCACGTTTGAAAACTCGATCGGGCTTCTGTAATGGGTCTGGAGCAAAAAAAGCCTTACCGCCTCGGGGTCGAAGACGTCCAGTATCTCCCGGATGGTAAAAAAATTGCCCAGGCTCTTTGACATCTTCTCCTTGTTGACCGTTATGAACCCGTTGTGCATCCAGTAACGCGCGAAAGTCTTGCCCGTGTACGCTTCAGATTGGGCGCTCTCGTTTTCATGATGGGGGAATATGAGGTCCGCCCCGCCCGCGTGGATATCGAGGGTCCGGCCAAGGTGTTTCATGCTCATGGCGGAGCACTCGATGTGCCAGCCCGGACGGCCCGGCCCCCAGGGGCTGTCCCATGCGGGCTCGCCCTGCTTAGAGGACTTCCAGAGGGCGAAATCCATCGGGTTTTTCTTTCTGGGGTCTACCTCCACCCTGGCCCCGGCAAGCATCTCCTCCGGCTTCCTGCCGGAAAGTTTTCCATACTCGGGGAAACCGGGGACCGAGAAGTAGACGTCGCCTTCCACATTGTAGGCGTGGCCCTTTTCGATCAGGCCCGCCACCATCTCTATTATCTCCTTGATGTGCCCGGTCGCGCGGGGCTCGACGTCCGCGTCCTCGACGCCAAGCCTGTGCATGTCCTCATAGTATCTTTCAGTGTATCTGCGGGCGATCTCGTCCCAGCCTGCGCCCTCCTCGCGGGCCCTGTTTATTATCTTGTCGTCTATGTCCGTAAAATTCTTCACGAACTCCACGTCATAGCCGCTGTAACGGAGATACCGCCTCACGACATCAAAGACCACGGCGCTCCTTGCGTGCCCGATGTGGCAGACGTCATAAACGGTCACACCGCAGACGTACATCCCGACCCTGCCCTCCACCAGCGGCGCGAAGGTCTCCTTCCTGCCCGTCCGGGTGTTATGTATCTTCAAAACCCCTTCCTTTCCCTCAAGCCTCTCGATCCTCCCCTGGATTTCCCGCAGATGGCCCTCGATGACGGAGAATTTGTCCTCGTAGGGGTCGGGCATCCGGAGGTGATCGAGCACCTCCTCGATGCCCTCCTGGTAAAGCCTCAGGACCTTCCGCTTTACAACCCTTCCAGGGACCCCGACCACTATCGAATGCCCCGGCACGGACTGCAACACCACGGAATTGGCCCCTATCTTAACATAATCCCCTATGCTTAAAGGCCCGAGGATTTTTGCGCCCGCGCCCACGACAACGTTGTTTCCGAGGGTAGGATGTCTCTTGCCCTTTTCCTTGCCCGTGCCGCCAAGCGTCACTCCCTGGTAGAGCAGGCAGTCCGAG
>JAJYGJ010000076.1:4909-14067 GCA_021790695.1 Nitrospirota bacterium
ATTTGCGTGGGCTCGCCGATCACCACGCCCATGCCGTGGTCAATGAAAAAACCGGGGCCGATATCGGCGGCCGGATGTATCTCGATGCCCGTGAGGGCGCGGCCGAGAAAGGCCAGGAATCCGGGCAGGACCGGGACCCCGAGACTCCTCAAGCCGTGCGCCACCCTGTGAAAGGCTATGGCGTGAAATCCCGGGTAGGACAAGAGCACCTGGAGCCTGCCTGTCGCAGCCGGGTCCTTCTCGAAAACCGCCCGGAAATCCCGCTTCAGGTCCCTGAAAATGCCCATATTTCTTAAATCTACCAGAAAAGCCGCCCCCAAGCCAACAAGGGGCGGCAAGGGATGAAAACCGGGGCGGGGCTTTCGTCAGGTTCGCGGGGCAATGCCCGGGGTATCCGCCGTCCTTTCGTTGGCCCGCTTTCGGTCTTCAATAAAATAAGGACGGGCCGATACCCGGACCCACCTTGGCGACGCAGGCCTCAAGGGGGAAGGGACGCATTTTGCGCCGCGAGCATGTATGATAATCAGTCATGGATGACGGCATGGATAAATTCGTCCGGATGGTTGCCGACCACATGGAAGCCGGCTTCCTTGAAAACATCATAGACATGCTCAAGCACGACAAGGCGCACTTCGGCCTCATCCCCGGCCTCATAGCCGATGAGAGGCAGAGGGTCAGGATAGGCGCGCTTGTCCTCATCGAGACCTTTCTGGAAAAAAACCGGCCCGAGATCATGGACCTCGTCCCCTCAATCTGCGACGCTCTCAAAAACGAAAACCCCGTGGTGCGCGCCGACGCGGCCTACATGCTGTCGGTAATCGGCGACGAGGTCGCCATCAATTGCCTGAAAAACTCCCTCATGGACCCGCACCCGATCGTAAGCGGCGCGGCGAAAGAGGCGATCCACGATATCCTGCAAAAAAACGGCTTGCCCCCCGACGGGATAAACTAGAATTTTAAGGCGGCGGATCAGGAAAAAAACGCCCGGTAAAACCCCATCGCCCTTTTCGCGTACTCCGGGTATATCGCCACGCCCTGGTCGAAGAGCTTTCCGGCCTCGGCAAAATCCTTCCCGCCCTCGAACCACCCGGCGATTATTGCCGGGGTGACCTCTATATGGAACTGGAGCGCATAAACGCCTTTGCCCCAGCGGAAGGCCTGGTTCCGGTAGAGGGCGGACGAGGCCAGTCTCACGACCCCCGCCGGAAGATCGAAGGTGTCCCCATGCCATTGAAAGACCCGGGCCTTCGCCTGCCCGTCCACGGAAAGGGTCCTGAAGACCTCATCCGCCGTCCCCTCCGGCGTCATATCCACTTCGTACCAGCCCACCTCAGGGCCTCCGCCCGCGTAAACCTTTGCCCCCAGTACGTGGGCGAGCATCTGCGCGCCCAGGCATACGCCCAGGGCGGAGGCGCCGTTTTTCAGGAAGCCCTCCAGCAGCCTCGCCCCTTTTTCCAGGTGGGGATAAATCTCCATCTCGTATACGGCCATAGGGCCGCCCATCATGACAACATGGGTATAATCGCGGCCGGCCGGGGCGTCCCCGCCTTTTAAAAGCTCGACCGTATCGAAAGGGATGTCCTCCCTCCCCAGATAATCCTCAATCGTCCCCGGCCCTTCGTTCGGGGTGTTTTTCAGAATGAGCACCCGCATTTTTTTATAATCTCTTATATCCGGCAAGGAGTCAAGCGCGGATGGGCTCTGCCCCTGAGGCCCTGGGGCTATTTGATTGCCGCCAGGTCGATCCCGTATTTCTTTATCCGGTAGGCCAGTTTCCTGGGGGTGATGCCGAGGGCGAAGGCCGTCTTTTGCTGGACGAAGTCATTTTCCTTCAGGGCCTTTACGATCCTCTGCCTCTCCAGGCTCTTGACCTCCGCGCCGAGGGAGGAATCCGCCTCATAAGGAACATGCCTCTGGACGCCGGGCTCTTCCGCCCCGAAGTTGTAGGGCAGGTCCGCCGTCTCCAGCGTGGTGTCCTTCTCGGCCATTATCACGAGCCTCTCTATTGTATTGGCCAGCTCCCGGATATTGCCGGGCCAGGAATATCTGATCATGTACCTGAGCGCCTCCGCGCTCACCCTTACGTCCTTGCCGTAGGCCCGGTTGAACTTCTCCAGGTAGTAGTCCACCAGAAGGGCGATATCCTTTTGTCTCTCCCTGAGGGGGGGCAGCACTATGGACACCACGTTCAGACGCCAGTAGAGGTCGGCCCTGAACGCCCCCTTTCTCACCTCATCCTCCAGGTTCCTGTTCGTGGCCGCTATGATCCGCACGTCCGCCTTTATGGATTTGGAGGAGCCCACGCGCTCGAACGTCTTTTCCTCGAGCACCCGCAGGAGCTTCGCCTGGAGCTGAAGGGGCAGCTCCCCGATCTCGTCCAGAAAGAGCGTGCCGCCGTCGGCGGCCTCGAACCTGCCCGTCCTCCTGCGGTCGGCCCCGGTGAAGGCGCCCTTTTCCTGCCCGAAGAGCTCGACCTCGAGCAGATTTTCGGGCAAAGCCGCGCAGTTGACCGCCACGAACGGTCCCTTGACCCTCGGGCTCTGGTAATGGGTGGTGTGCGCTATCAGCTCCTTTCCAGTGCCCGACTCCCCCAGCAGGAGCACGGTCGTGTCCGTGCCGGCCACTTTCATTATGGTCTTCAGAACGCCCTGGAATTTTTCGGACTCCCCGATTATATTGGGCAGGCTGTAACGCTGCCGAAGCTCCCGCTTCAGGGTCTCCTTTTCTTCCTCAACCTTCCTGAAACTCTCCCATAACTTGACGAATTGCGCTATAAGCGAGGAGACGATTTGAAGGACCCTTATGTCGTCGTCCACGCCGCCGCTCGAGGCCGAGTATATCCTGTCGATGGTGATGACGCCCAGCATCTCTCCCTTGAACCTTATCGGCTCGCAGATGAACGATATGCCGTTTTTGTCGGGCCGGGAGCCGGTCTTGTTGAGGAATTTCGGCTCCTCCCCTATATTGGGGATGAACATCGGCTTGCCGCTTTCCATGACCCTGCCCACTATGCCCTCGCCGATCCTGTACTTCCCCCTCAGCGCCTCCTCCCTGGTCAGGCCGTGGGCCGCCACGATACGGACCTCCGCCGAGGAGGGGTCCCGCAGAAAAACGCATCCCCGCTGCATCTCGAGGCCGCCGCTCAAGACGCGCATGACCGCCCCGAGGTTCTCCTCCAGGTCGAAGGAGGCGGTAAGCACCCTGCTTATCTCGAGTATCGCGGCAAGCTCTCTGTCTTTTCTTTCCAGTAATCCCGCCACGGGCGGGCTGGCCGGATTGACCATCGGAACCCCTCTCTTTACCGGTTGTCATCGGCAATCCGTTGCCGATATATATAAATTTTAAGCTCCGGAAGATAATAAATCAAGGAAGGGAAAAAGCTCCGGGGAGAATAAGGGGGGCGATCACCCCCCTTATCTATTCAAAAAACGGCAGGCTTTTCAATCGATCGGATTGTTTTCCGTTCTACTGCGCTGCGGGCGCGTTCGTCGCCGGAGCAGCCGCGTTGGTGGCCGGAGCGGGCGCGTTAGTCGCCGGAGCGGGCGCGTTGGTGGCCGCGGGCGCGTTGGTGGCCGGAGCAGTCGGGGCCGATTTCTGGCAGCCCGTTACGGACAGAAAAGAAACAAGCAGAAGTGCGCTCATGAGCAGGAGTATCAGTTTCCTCATTTGCAATCCCCCCTTTCTTTAAAGATATGGATTTAAAGACATGACATATCAATTACAAAAAACATGCCTATCGGCAATTATTCAAAAAACCGCTGGAAATGTCAATAGATTACTGGGTTCGATATTCATTTGCCTTTTTCCTTCGCGCTGTTTTAGTATCATCATGCCAAAATGGCATAGGCTGATCAAAAAAAAGGCCTTGATTATGCCAAAATGGCGCAATCAAGGCCTCCAGAGGCCCGCCTCCGGAGGCCCCGCCGGGGGCGGCGGGAAAAAGTCTTGAAAGGAACACATGGAGATTAATCTGCTTCTGATTGAAGGGCAAGGCAACGGACAATGGGAGAAGGTGAGGACCTATTTCGGGAAAAAAGGGTTCGCCGTCTACCAGACCTCCTCGGTGAAGGAGGCCTTCCGCGTCTTGAGGAACGAGCCCATTCACATAGTCCTGTCGGACTTCTGGCTGAACGGGATAAACAGCATAAATTTTCTGAAGAAGATCAAAAAAGGCGCCAGGCCGCAGGTCGAGGTGATATTCCTTTGCGAGCGGGTGCCGCTTCCGGCCGCGATAGAGGCAATGAAGGCCGGCGCCTACGACTTCCACGAATTCCCCCTGAACCACAGGCTGCTCATGGCCGTCGTGGAGAAGGCCTACGAGAAACAGTCCCTCTTCGTGGAGAAGGTGGAACTGGAGAGGAAGGTAAGGGAGAGGTTCGATTTCGGCAATATCGTGGGCAGGAGCAAGCCGATGCAGCACGTGATAGAGATAATGGGCTCCGTGGCCCCGAAAAACGTCAATATCCTGCTTGCGGGCGAGACCGGCACCGGCAAGGAGATGATAGCCAACGCCATCCATTACAACAGCCCCCGCTTCTCGAAACCCTTCATCAAGGTCAACTGCGCGGCCTTCAACGAGGGGGTGCTGGAATCAGAGCTTTTCGGGCACGAGAAGGGCTCTTTTACCGGGGCCATATCGAAGAGGCTGGGCAGGTTCGAGCTGGCCAACGGGGGCACCATATTCCTTGACGAGATAGGCGACGTGACCCTCTCGACCCAGATAAAACTCCTCCGGGTGCTGCAGGAGAAGGAATTCGAGCGCGTTGGCGGAAACGAGACTATAAAGGTTGACGTCAGAGTGATTGCGGCCACGAACCAGGACCTTAAAAAACGCATAGACGACGGCAAGTTCAGGGAAGACCTCTATTACAGGCTGAACGTCGTGCGCATAGAACTGCCCCCGCTTCGGGAGCGCAGGGAAGATATCCCGCTCCTGGTGAGCTATTTCATAAACAAGTTGAACGCGGAGAAAGACTACCGCATCAAGGGCATCACAAAGGAGGCGATGCAGCTCCTGCTGACCTATCGCTGGCCCGGCAACGTCCGGGAGCTTGAAAACGCGCTTGAGTCCGCGATGGCGCTGGCCGAAAAGGAAGTCGTGGAGGCCGGATACCTGCCCGCCTTCCTGTCGCTGGCCCGGCCCCAGAACGGAGACCACTACCACATACCCATCGACCTGCCCCTGAGGGAGATAGAAAGGGAAGTGATAAGGCACGCCCTCGAGCGGGCCGGCGGAAACAAATCCCTGGCATCCAAATTGCTTGGAATTGGTCTCAGGACCCTTCAAAGGAAGGCCAAAGAGCTTTAAAAAACCGGATAAATCAAAATCCAGACTTTTTGGAGTCCTTTTTGAGCGTGGAAGGGGGCGGATTTTTGTCTTTCAAGGAGGCGGAAAGTCTTGTTTTCGGCTGGTCTGGTCATGCTCGCCGCCGGAATGCTTTCATTCGCGGCGGCGCCAAGGAAAAGCCTGAATTACCTGTACCTGCTTTACGCGGCGGCAGCCGCGGCGGCGGCCTTTTACGCGGCGCGGGCGCTTTACACCGGGGCGCCGGCCGGGGCCTTTTCTCTCGTTATCTCGCCGGTTTTGACGATGGGGTTCCGGGGCGGGCCCCTGCAGATGTTTTTCCTCTTTGCGCTCTCCGTACTGTCGGCCTTCGTGTCCCTCTATTCCGTGGCATACATGCGCGGCTCCCAAACCCCCCGCGCGCACGGCGTCCTCTACGGGCTGTTCATAGCCAGCATGGGGGCGGTCTTTCTATCGTCTGACGCCCTTTCCTTCCTGGTTTCATGGGAGGCCATGTCCCTTGTCTCCTATTTTCTTGTCGTCTCCGAGACGGAAAGCCCGGGCGCCAGGAAGGCGGGGCTGACCTACGCCACAATGACGCATGTGGGCACCGCGTTCATCATCGCCGCCTTCATGCTGGCCTTTTCGGCCACCGGGACCCTGGATTTTTCCGGGATGGCCGCGGGGCTTGCCGGAAAATCCGTCGCGTTGAAATCCGCCATATTCGTCCTGGCGTTTATAGGTTTCGGCACAAAGGCCGGCGTCGTGCCCCTTCACATATGGCTGCCCAGGGCGCACCCGGCGGCCCCTTCGAACGTTTCGGCCCTCATGTCGGGGGTCATGATAAAGGCGGGCATCTACGGGATAGTGCTGGTCTGCCTCGGCATTCTGGGCGGAAATGTGGCGTGGTGGGGTGTTGCCGTGCTTGTCGCGGGCGGCCTCTCCTCTGTCCTGGGCGTGCTTTACGCCTTAATGGAGCACGACCTGAAAAGACTCCTGGCCTATCACAGCGTCGAAAATATCGGGATAATACTCATGGGCATCGGCGCGGCCATCCTTTTTTATTCCTTCGGCCAGACGGCATTTGCCGGCCTCGCCCTCGCCGCCGCCCTCTACCATACGTTGAATCACGCCATTTTCAAAAGCCTCCTGTTCCTGGGGGCGGGTTCGGTCGCAAACGGGGCGCACACAAAAAATATGGAGGAGATGGGCGGACTCATGAAGAGGATGCCGGCGACGGGGCTTTTCTTCCTCGCGGGCTCAGTTGCGATATGCGCCCTGCCGCCATTTAACGGCTTTGTCAGCGAGTGGCTCACGTTCCAGGCCCTGCTCCTGGGAAGCACAATGCCGCTGGCGTACTCGAAGATCATCCCCCTTATGGGGGCCGCCGCGCTGGCGCTTACCGGGGCCCTGGCCGCGGCCTGCTTCGTAAAGGCCGTGGGTGTTTCCTTTCTGGGACTTCCGAGGAGCAGGCAGGCCGGTGCGGCGAAAGAGGCCGCCCTGCCGATGACGGCGGCAATGGGGGCCCTGGCCGCCCTTTGCCTGCTCCTGGGCATTGCCCCGGGCATCGTCCTTGCGCTCATAAAAGGCATCCCGTTTGCCGGGCTCAGTCAAATGGGCATCGGGAATACGGGCCCCGTCTCGATAGCGGGCATCGTCCGGGGGGCCGCCCTGCCCTTCCCGATAGCGGGCGGGTTTTCAAGTTTCTGGCCCGCCGGGATATTCATGGTCCTGCTGGCCGGGTCGGCCCTCATGCTGGTCCTTACCGGGGCGGGCGGCCGGAAGACTTGCGGGCCCGCCTGGGACTGCGGCATCAGAGAGCTCACCCCGCGCATGCAGTATACGGCAACCGCGTTTACAAAGCCCCTCCGGATCATCTTCAAGACCGTCTATATGCCGAGAAAAGAGCTTCGGATGTCCTATAGATTGAAACCCTTTTTCGTGCGCGGTCTTGCCTATCATTCGGACATAACGCCGTTTTTCGAGAAATACATTTACGAGCCGTTCATCTCGCTCGTGGGCAAGGCGGCCATGAGGACAAGAAACCTCCAGTCCGGCAGCCTGAACCTCTACCTGGGTTACATAATGCTTACCCTTATAGCGCTCCTTTTGATCTGGGCATAGACGATGGGAAACCTCCAGTTCCTGATAATGCTTCTTTTATCACCCCTCCTTCAGGGCGTGATCAAGAAAATAAAGGCCTTGTCCCAGGGCAGGGTCGGCTCCGGCGTGCTTCAGCCGTACCGGGACCTCACGAGGCTCTTCAAAAAAGAGATGGTCATCCCGGACAGCGCGTCATGGGTCTTTCATGCCGCCCCGTACATAGCCTTCATGGCCGTGATCGCCGCGTCGATGATGGCGCCGGTGCTGAACGCGGGCGCCCCCGTCTTCCGCATGGGGGATATAATCGCGCTTATCTATACGCTTGCCCTCGGCCGTTTTTTTCTTACGCTGGCCGGTCTTGACGCGGGCACCGCCTTCGGGGGCGAGGGATCGAGCCGTGAGGCAACGGTCGCCATACTCGTCGAGCCCACGATGGGGCTTGCCATATTCACGGCGGCCATAGCCGCGGGCTCCACCGGCATCGCGGCAATCACGAAATCATCCAATATATTGCAGTCGCCGGCCAATGTGCTCGCCTTTGCCGCATTCTTCGTGGCGCTCCTGGCGGAGACCGGCAGGGTCCCGGTCGACAACCCGGACACCCATCTCGAACTCACGATGATCCACGAAGGGATGGTGCTCGAGTACTCCGGCCGCTATCTGGCCCTTCTGGAGTGGGCCCACTACATGAAACAGATGCTGCTTTTCACGGTGGCGATAGACCTCTTTTTCCCTTTCGGGGTTTCGGCGGGGGGCTCTTTTTTCGCCCTTTTGCCGGTCATTCCCAAGGCGGGAATCCTTTACGCGCTGAAACTCCTTCTGCTTGCCGCCGCGGTCGCGGTCACCGAGTCTTCGAGGGCCAAGCTCAGGTTTTTCCAGTTGCCCTCGCTCCTGGGGGGCGCCTTCGTGCTGGCCCTTTTGTCAATAATAACCCTGGTGATGCTGGGGAGGTGACATGCCGCTTATAAAAAGATGGATAGAGGTATTCCCGGTGACGGATTTCATCTCGATCGGGATGCTCCTGAGCGTGGTGGCGGTGGTCTCCATAAAACGGATGGAGGGCTGCCTTCGGGCCTACGTCATAAACTCCTGGCTTCTTGCCGGGCTGATGGCCGCCTTCGCCGTCTGGCTCTCAATACCGCACCTCTACATCGCTGCCTTCTTTACGATAGCGGGCAAATGCGTGCTCATACCCTTTTTCCTGCGGAGGATAATGCGGAACCTGAAGATCGAGCCGGGGGCGCAATCCTCCTATCTGAACACCCCCGCCTCGCTCATTATCTCGTTCGCCCTTGTCGTGCTCGTCTATTCATTCATTTCGGCGGGGGTGTTCGTGGCCGGCGCGGCAAGAAACGTACTTAAGATTTCGGTCTCGATAATCCTTATCAGCCTTTTCATGATGATAACCCGCAAAAAGGCCGTCAGCCAGGTGATGGGGCTTTTGTTCATGGAAAACGGGCTCTTCCTGGCCGGCTTTTCCCTCACTTACGGCATGCCGACCATCATAGAGCTTGGCGTGCTCTTCGACATGCTCATGGGGGTAATGATCCTGGGCCTTTTTCTGACGCAGATTAAAAAGAGCTTCGTAAGCGTGGACCTGGACAGATTAACCAGCCTTAAAGGATAGAAAGGGGAGAACTTTCAGATATGCTTTTGTTCCTTCTTGTGCCCCTCGGTACGGCGCTCCTGTGTCTTGCGGTCAGGGGGCCCAGGGCGCTTGGGTTTGTCACCGTTGCCGGCTCCGCGGCAACGGCCCTCTGGGTGGCCGGGA
>JAJYGJ010000182.1 GCA_021790695.1 Nitrospirota bacterium
CAAAGCGGCGGGGGCACCGGGTTTTCCTTTTCCCACCTGAGGCCCAAATCGGACATTGTGCGCTCCACCATGGGGGTAGCCAGCGGCCCCGTCTCTTTCATGAGGATTTACAACACCGCCACGGACGTCATAAAACAGGGCGGGGCCAGAAGGGGCGCAAACATGGGCATCCTGCGCGTCGATCATCCGGACGTGCTCGATTTCATAAAGGCCAAGAGGACGGCGGGAGAGCTTACCAATTTCAACATCTCGATAGCCGTGACCGACGCCTTCATGGACGCGCTTAAAAAAGGCGGAAGATACTGGCTTGTAAACCCCCGCACGGAGGAGCCGGTGAAAGAGGCGGACGCGGGCGAGGTCTTCGATGAGATCGTCTCCTGCGCGTGGGAGACCGGAGACCCCGGGCTCATATTCATAGACGTCATAAACAGGGCCAATCCCACTCCCCGGATAGGCAGGATCGAAAGCACCAACCCCTGCGGCGAGCAGCCCCTCCTGCCCAACGAGGCGTGCGTTCTGGGCTCCGTCAACCTTTCAAAATACGTGGCGTCGAGCGACGGAAAGACGAAGCTGGACTGGGGCGCGCTGGGCGCGGACGTCCGGACGGCCGTGCGTTTCCTGGACGACGTGATAGACGTCAACGAATACCCGGTGCCGGAGATAGGGGCCATGCACAAGGCAAACAGAAAGATAGGCCTTGGCGTGATGGGCTGGGCGGACCTGCTCATCCTCCTTGGCATCCGGTATGACAGCCCCGCCGGCCTCGACCTGGCCTCCCGGCTGATGCGTTTCATAATGGAGGAGTCTCACGGGGCGTCAGCCGGTCTTGCGGCCGAGAGGGGCGCATTCCCCAATTTCGGCGGCTCGATATGGGACAAGCCCGGCGCCCCTCCGCTCAGGAACGCGACTGTCACGACGATAGCGCCCACCGGCACCATATCGATAATAGCCGACTGCTCAAGCGGCATAGAGCCGATATTCAAGATAGCCTTCAAGCGCCTGGTCCTGGACGCCGAGCTTTTCGATGTAAACAGGCATTTTGTCCGCATGGCCAGGCAGCGCGGTTTCTATAGCGATGAACTTATGCAGGAGGTCATACGCAAAGGCTCGCTGAAAGGCGTAAAAGGGGTGCCGTCCGATATAAAGGAGCTTTTCAGGACGGCCCACGAGATCGTCCCCGAGGATCATATCCTCATGCAGGCCGAATTCCAGAAATATACCGACAACGCGGTCTCAAAGACGATCAACCTGCCCAGGACTTCCACAAAGGAGGATGTGGCAAAAGCATATCTTTTGGCTTATGATAAGGGATGCAAGGGAATCACCGTCTTTCGCTACGGGACAAAAAAGAGGGGCACGCTGGTGAGGCTTACTGAGGCGACGAACCTGGCGGACCTGGTGGATTAGGCACACCGTGGCCCTTCTGGGAGTGAACGTGGACCATGTCGCCACCCTGAGGCAGGCAAGGGGCGGCCGGGAGCCGGACCCCTTAACGGGGGCCACCCTGGCCCTGCTCGGGGGGGCCGACGGCATTACCGTCCACCTCAGGGAGGACAGGCGTCACATCAACGACCGCGATTTAAGACTGATGCGGGAGCTTGTCCGCACGGAGCTCAATCTCGAAATGGCGCCCGTAAGGGAAATGGTCCGAATCGCCCTCGAAGTGAAACCGGAGATGGCCACCCTCGTGCCGGAGAAAAGGCGCGAGCTTACCACCGAAGGGGGGCTTGACGTGAAGGGGGATTGGAGGAAGCTCGCCGAGACGGTGAAAAGGCTGAAAGACGGCAATATCCGGGTAAGCCTCTTCATAGACCCTGACGAAAAAACTATTGAATGGGCCGCAAAGACGAAAGCGGACATGGTGGAACTGCATACGGGCTATTATTCGAACGCGCGCCCGGAGGCCGGGCAAAAGGAGTTGGAGAAGGTACGGGCCTCCGCGGCCCTGGCCGGAAGCGCCGGGTTCATGGTCAATGCCGGCCACGGGCTCGATTACGCGAATGTCTGCCCGGTGGCCGCCATTCCGGGGCTGAGGGGGCTTTACATCGGCCACAGCATAGTGGGCATGGCGGTGCTAGTGGGCATGAAAGAGGCCGTCGCCCGGATGAAGGCCCTCATGGCCGGGGCCGGGGGCCGGAAATGATAAAGGGCGTCGGCGTGGACATCGTGATGACAAGGAGGCTTAAGTCCGCGGTGGACAGGTGGGGGCGGCGTTTCCTGGAGCGGGTCTTCACCGGGGCCGAGATAGCCGCCTGTTACGAGCGGGCGCGGCCGTACGCGTCCCTTGCGGTGCGCTTCGCCGCGAAAGAGGCATGCATAAAGGCTTCGGGCATCTCCGGGATATCGTTTCGGGACATAGAGGTGGCGAACCGGCAGGACGGCAGCCCGCTGATAAAAAAGGAAGGCAGGCTCGCCCGCGCCCTGGCGGAATCCGGGATTGAAATCCTGCATCTCTCCCTGAGCCACGAGGAGGAGTACGCGGTCGCCATGGTCGTGGCCGAGGGCGGCGTGGGCGCCTCAAGTTGATGTTTGGAAACCGCAAGCATGTGCGGGAGATAATCAAGCGGCTTGAAAAGATATATCCCCATCCGAAGACCGAGCTTAATTACAAGACCCCTTTTGAGCTTCTGGCGGCCACGATACTGTCCGCCCAGGCGACGGACGCAAGCGTAAACCGCGTTACGGAGAAACTCTTCAAAAAATATAAAAGCGTGAAGGACTTTGACGCCGCCTCGCTTGCGGAGCTTGAAAAAGACGTCGCGGGGATAAATTTCTACCGGAACAAGGCCAAAAACATAAAGGCGTGCGCGGGTATAATCCTGAAAAGATACGGAGGGGCGGTGCCGGACTCGATGGCCGCGCTGGTGGAACTGCCGGGTGTGGCCAGGAAGACGGCCAACGTCGTTCTTTCAAACGCATTCGGAAAGGACGAGGGCATAGCGGTGGACACCCATGTGATGCGGCTCTCCCAGCGGCTGGAGTTAACCGGAAACACGGACCCCGTGAAGATAGAAAAAGACCTGATGAATATTACCCCCGGAAGCGAGTGGGGCAACCTCTCCCATATGCTCATACTCCACGGCCGCAGAGTCTGCACCGCGCGCGCCCCGAAGCACGGGGAGTGCGTGCTCTATGACATCTGCCCGTCGAATAACATCTGAGAGGAGACCCCCGGCCTCTGGAAAACAGACTGTGTGCCACAAGGGTTCGAACTGAAAATCGAACGCGGGTTACGCCCTCAAGCCCCCGGTTTTGAAATATGCGCGGCTCTATCAAATCGGATTGTGTTATTGCGTAGGGGCGCTGCTTGCTGCGCCCGCTTTTGCTTGCAGTTATTTATAGCCCCGTGGACTTTCCAGGAGCCTCATTTGTGGCTCAATATGCGCTCTGCGTTTTGCCACACCGTGAAACGAGTTTTCCTCCACATTCTCATTGCCCCATTGATCCCAACCTTTTCTCGGAAATCGAGCAAAAAGTTCTAAATAAGGCCCAGGTGAACAAGCTTCTATGAGATCATAAATCTCATCCGGCTTACGGGAATGTTCACGCTTTCGGGCAGAAAGCAAATTAACTTGAGTTCTGCCTGGCTGTAATGTCCTCATGCTGCCGCGAACCCCAAAAAGGATAACTTCCGTAACATTCCGAAAATAGAACCCTACGCCACGGCCGTCTGGCCCTCCATCTTTACGAATTTTACACCAAACTAAGTTGGACTTGTAAGTAAAACCCCATGCCTCCATCACCCTCAGGCCCTCTTGCAAGAGGGCGTTTGGAACCCACAAATAAAGATGCGACTTTGCGGCCGAGAGTTTCGGGACCGGCATTTCGATTATTTCTTTGAGTTCCATGGTTGGATAGCGAAGCAGTCGTTTGTGCTCCGGCGCCATCTTCCCGGTTCGATTTTGGAACTGCCAGGGGGGATCAGCTAGAATCGTAGAGTATGGCCCCCGCGCTTTTGAAATTAAATCTTGTGAGGGATTAATTTGGGTAATGTTAAGCACTTTGATCATGACAAATCCTCCCTTTACTCACTCACAATTCCCCTTGGCAGTCCTATTAACAATAAAGGACAAGGGTTGCCAACACCGCGTTTAACGCGATCTTCAAGCTTACGCCAGTGAGTTGTCGCCTCACCAAACTTATCTGCCACAAAGGTATGCGCCCACCCCTTTTGGAAAGAACCCTTTGATTCCACTGCCGACGCGTACAATTCCCGCTGACGAGGCGTAGGCGAGTAAAACTTTGAAAGCTTGTCAATGCTGTTAATGCCGTGCTTAACCGTTTGGTCCGAACGTGAACTCTTATGGCGTGGGGTGGCTCGCGAGAGGCCCCCCCGTGTTCCCAGGGGCGGCAGGCTTGCCCAAATCCTTTGTTTTAATGCAAAATATCGGATGGTATCGATTGAGGGCCCAAACGCTTAGATTCGGGGTGATAGGGGCGGGTTATCTGGGCCGGCACCATGCAAGGATATATAGCGCGCTGGCGCAGGAGACCCAACTGGAGCTTGCCGCAGTATGCGATATGGACGCCGCGCGGGCGCGGGAAGTGGCCGAGACCTACGGGACCGGATTTTTTACCGATTACCGGCAGATCCTGCCCATGGTGGACGCGGTAAGCATCGTGACCCCGACCGCGTCTCATTACGAAGTGGCCATGGGATGCCTCCGGGCTGGCAAGGACGTACTGCTCGAAAAACCCATCTGTGCGACCATGCGCGAGGCCGGGGAAGTCCTGGAGCTCGCCCGGGAAAAAGGACTCATATTGCAGGCCGGGCATGTAGAGAGGTACAACCCCGCCGCCGGCAAGGCCCTCTCGATGGTGGAGAGGCCGCTTTTCATAGAGGCCCAAAGGACCTCGCCGTTTCCGGAGAGGTCCCTGGACGTGGACGTCACGCTGGACATGATGATCCATGACATAGACCTCGCGCTGAACGCGCTGGGCTGCCCGGAGGTAAGGGACATAAAGGCCGCGGGCGCCCGCATAATCACGCCCAACCTGGACACCGCGCAGGCATGGGTGGATTTTGAAAACGACTGCTCGGCCTTTTTCAGCGTCAGCCGCGTGGCGGCGGAAAAAAAGAGGGTCATTGAATTTATCGAAAGGGGCAGGGTTGTAAAGGCCGACCTTCTGGCCGGGAAGGTCGCGCTCAAGACCCGGGACTTTGAGGGCGAGGTGGAGACCGGCCCGGCGGAGCCGCTCAGGGAGGAACTGGCGGATTTCGCAAGATGCGTGAAGACGAGGACGGCCCCGAGGGTGAGCCCGCTTGAGGCCCGGCGCGCGCTTGAGCTTGCGCTCAGGATATCCGAAATCATAAGGAGCGTTTCCTAAGCAATGTTACCAGTCCCGATGCTTGATCTGAAAAGACAGCTTGCCGGAATCAGGGACGAGATGATCCGCGAGGTCTGCGAGGTTATAGAAAGCGGACAGTACATACTGGGCAAAAAGGTCGCCGGTTTCGAAGGGCTGGCCGCCGACTATATCGGCGTGAGGCATGCAATCGGGGTGGCCTCCGGCACGGACGCGCTATGCCTGTCGCTGAAGGCCCTAGGGACAGGACCGGGAGACGAGGTGATCACCACCCCTTTCACCTTCTTTTCCACAATCGAGGCCATTCTCTTCCTGGGCGCGAAACCGGTCTTTGCCGACATAGACCCGGAGACCCTCAATATCGACACCTCGAAAATAGAGGAGAAGATCACGGCCCGGACAAGGGCCATCCTGCCCGTTCACCTTTTCGGGTGTCCGGCGGATATGGCAACGATAACGGAGATTGCCGGCCGCCATGGTCTGAAGATCGTCGAGGACTGCGCCCAGTCCTTCGGCGCAAGCCTGGGCGGCCGCAAGACCGGCGGTTTCGGGGACGCCGGGGCCTTCAGCTTCTATCCAAGCAAGAACCTTGGCGCTTACGGAGACGGGGGTCTTATCACGACGGACAGCGACCGGATGGCGGCGGAGATCAGGCTGCTCCGGAACCACGGCTCCGCCGGCGGTTACATCCACGCCTCAGCCGGCTTTAACAGCAGGCTTGACGAGATACAGGCGGCGGTCCTCCTCGTGAAGCTCAAAAGGCTGGACGGCTATAACGAGCAAAGAAGGCGCAAGGCGGCCCTTTATGACAGGTTTTTTTCCGGGGCCGGGGCCGTAAAATGCCCGCCGTCCGGAGAAGAAGGCGCCTCCCTGCACGTCTATCACCAGTACACCATACGGCATCCCCGGAGAGAGGAGGTCATGGAGAGATTGAGGGCGGAGCACATATCCTCCATGGTCTATTATCCGGTCCCCCTGCACCTTCAGCCGGCGGTGAAATTCATGGGGCACGGGCAGGGGGATTTCCCCTGCGCGGAAGATGCCTGCCGCGGGGTGCTCTCCCTGCCGATTTATCCGGAGCTTGAGGACGAGACGATAGAGCGGATAGCGAAGATCGTCAGTAGTGTCTAAAACCCTGCTTATAGTGGCCGGGGAATCCTCGGGCGAACTCTACGGATCGCTGCTGGCCGCTGAGCTTGGCAGGATTGCGCCGGGGGTGCGGATAATGGGCGTTGGCGGAGAAAGGATGGAGGCCGAAGGGGTCCAGATCATCCGCCGGGTATCGGGGGCCTTCGGGGTCACGGAGCTTGTCTCCCACCTGAAGGACCTGCGGGCCACATTCCGGGAGCTTCTGCGGAGGGTCGATCAGGACCGTCCGCAGGCGGCCGTGCTCATAGATTTTCCGGATTTCAATTTCCGGGCCGCCGCCGAGCTTAAAAAAAGGGGCGTGCCAGTCCTCTATTACGTCAGTCCGCAGATATGGGCCTGGCGCGCGGGCAGGATAAAAAAGATGAAGAGGCTGGCCGACGCCGCGGCCCTCATCATGCCCTTCGAAGAGGAGATCTACCGCAAGGCCGGCATACCGCACGAGTTTGTGGGCCACCCCGTCCTGGACGAGATATCAGGGATATCAGAGATATCGGGCGGCGCCTCCCGCGCGGGAAAAACGGACTTTTGCCTGGACGCGGGCCTGGACGGGACAAGGCCGCTCCTTGCGCTTCTGCCCGGCAGCAGGCCCTCCGAACTTAAAAGGCACCTGCCTCTCTTTCATGAAGTCATGGTCCGCTTTAAACGGGAATTCCCGGACTGGCAGTTCTTCATGCCCCTCGCCCCCAATCTGGAGACGGGCCCCTTTGGCGAACAACTGAGGGCGTTTACGGAGGACGGCGCCGTTGTCAGGAAGGGAGGAGCCCTTAAGGCGCTTGCCGCCTCTGACGCGGCGCTTATCGCCTCCGGCACGGCCACGCTTCAGGCGGCGTTCCTTGAAAAACCCTTCTGCGTGGTCTACAGGCTTTCTCCCCTTACGTTTTTTCTGGGAAGGATGCTTGTGAAGGTGAAATACGTCTCTCTTGTGAATATCCTCTCCGGCGGGCGGACCGTGAGGGAGTTTTTGCAGGGCGAGGCCAATCCCGCCCTCGTGATGGCCGAGATGAGGCGGATAGCCGCGGACCCCGGCTACCGGGAGGGCATGGCCTCCAGTTTCAGGACGGTCCGCGCCGCCTTCGAGGGCAGGCGCGCCTCGCGGCGCGTGGCGGAGATGGTCTGCGAGATGGCGGGCTGGAGGTAAAAGGCGGTTGTTTTTCATCTATACCCTTCTGTACGCCATTGCCCTTGTCTTTTTCCTTCCGCGTGAGCTTATGAAAAGACCCCCGGGCAGGCGCATGGCGTGGCTTTCCCAGAAATTGGGCCGCGTGGAAAAAGAGGCTCATTTGGGCCCGGCCGTTTCGGGCAGAGGGGGAGGGGCCGTATGGGTCCATGCGGTCAGCGTGGGCGAGGTCCTGGCGGCCGCGCCCTTTATCGAGGCCCTGGAGGCCAGAGGGGTCGCCACGGTCATCTCCACGATCACGGAGACGGGGCGCCGTGTCGCGCGCGGTAGGTTCCCCGGGGGCCGCATAATCTATCTGCCTTTCGATCTGCCGTTTGCGTTTAAAAGGGCCGCAAAAGGGGTAGGGGCCCGCGCCTTCGTCCTCGTGGAGACCGAGCTGTGGCCAAACGCCATAAGGACCATGCAGGGGCAGGGCGTCCCTGTATTCATTGTAAACGGCAGGCTCTCGGAGAAGTCCACGGCTGGCTACCGGCGGCTTCGTTTCTTTTTCAGGCGCGTTTTAAAGGCGGTGTCCCTTATCTGCGTGCAGGACGGTGTTTACGCGGAAAGGGCGGCCCTTATAGGCGGCGATGAGAAAAAAATCCTCGTGACCGGCAATTTCAAGTTCGAGATGAATCCGAAGGGCCTCCCTCCCGCCTGGACCGGCAGGCTGGCCGGACCTGTCATAGTCGCGGGAAGCACGCACCCAGGAGAGGAAGAATTCCTGGTCGGGACATATAAAAGACTGAGGATGAAATTTCCATCTCTCATTATGGTGCTTGCGCCGAGACACCCGGAGCGCGTGCCGGAGGTCGAATCCCTGATAAGAACGGCCGGCGTCGCCTATGTGAAAAGCTCCCTGGCCGGCGGGCAGGGAATGCTGGCGGGCATCGTGGTGGTGGACACCGTGGGGGAGCTTTTCGATATCTACGCAAAAGCGGACGTGGCCATCATGGGCGGCAGCTTTTCCCGAAGGGGAGGCCAAAACCCGCTCGAACCCGCCTACTGGGGCAAGCCGGTCCTTTGCGGTCCCGATATGAGCAATTTCTCTTTCATGGGAGAGTTTTTGAAATCCGGGGGCGCGGTCACGGCTGAAAAGGAGACGCTCTTTGAGATCGCGGCGGGGCTGCTCGCGGACGAGGGCCGGAGGGCCGAAATGGGCGCAAAGGCAAGGCGGTTTTATCTCGAACGCCCGGGGGCCGTGAAAAAGACGATAGATGCGATGATGGACGTGCTGGGAGGGAATATAAGCCGGTGAAGGGTCTCTTTGAACTGGCCTATCTCCTGGGCTATAAATTCGACAGGCGGCGGAAATCGGCGAAGGCCGGACGGCTTCCGGAGGGGGCGGTCATAAGCGTGGGCAATCTTACGACGGGTGGCACGGGAAAGACGCCGCTTGTCATAATGCTTGCCGGAAGGCTCACCGAAGAAGGCCTGCGGGTCGCCGTGCTTACGCGAGGCTACAAGGGGGCGCTCCCCGGGCCGGCGCTCATAACGCCCGGGATGAGCGCCGCGGACGCGGGCGATGAACCCCTGCTGATGGCCGAAAAACTTCCGGGTGTCCCGGTCATAAAGGGAAAAGACAGGTACGCAGCCGGCCTTTACGCGCTTGCCCTCGACCCCCCGCCCGCCGTCTTCATCCTCGATGACGGTTTCCAGCACTGGAGGCTCAAACGGGACATCGACATCCTCATCCTGACCGCCGGCGGCGGGCGGCAGGAAGGCGATCCGTTTTATCTGGATAAGCTCCTTCCGGTGGGCGGCCTCAGGGAGCCGCTTTCTGAAATCGGACGGGCCGGCATTGTGGTGGCGGGAATGGGACCGCTGGCGGGAATGGCAAGACAAGTCCCGCCGGATTTCGAGAGGGCGGTAAGAAGATATAATACCCACGCGCCCATGTTCCCCGCCTGGTATGAGACGAAGTGGCTGACAGAGTGCGAAAGCGGCAAAAAATATCCTCCCTCCCGCCTGAGGGGCAGGGAGGTCTTTGCCTTTGCCGGGATCGGGCGGCCGGACTCCTTCAGACAGAGCCTTCTTGAGGCGGGGGCCTCCATAAGGGGGTTTTGGAAGTTCCGGGACCATCACATGTTCACGGCCGCGGAGATGGACAGCATCAGAAAGGCGGCGCGGGGGCTGTGGATAATCACCACGGAAAAGGATATAATGAGGCTCGAAGGAGGGCGGGCCGGCCTTTACGCCCTTTCCGTGGAGATGCACGCCCCCGAGGGGTTCTTTGCCGAGGTCCTGAAGAAGACCGCGGACCGGACGGGAAAAACGGAGGGTCCCTGAATGATCAAGTACCTGAACGTCCGGAGCAGACAGAGAAACGAGTTCATAGACATCACGGGCGAGGTCGAACAGGCGCTCAAGGAGTCCGGCGTGGACGAAGGCGTCTGCCTGATATACGTGCCCCATACGACTGCCGGCATCACTATAAACGAGGGGGCGGACCCGGCCGTGCAGCGCGACATCATAAACAACCTGAGCCGCCTTGTGCCTCACGACCTGGGGTATTTCCATCGGGAGGGAAACGCGGACGCCCACATAAAATCAAGCCTGGCCGGGGTGAGCGCGGAGGTGCCGGTCGAGGCCGGAAAACTGACGCTGGGCACCTGGCAGTCCATCTATTTTTGCGAGTTCGACGGCCCTCGCCATCGCAGGTGCGTGGTAAAGTTCATGCGGGGCTGATCCGCCGGTTTTGAGCAATGAATCGACCATGCGGCAAGCTGCGGGCAATTGCAAGTTCAATTTGAAAAAAGGCTGATGCCTAAAAAAGAGACTGGAAGATACGATGTCGTGATCGTGGGGGCCGGCCCGGCCGGCATCTTCGCCGCCCTCGAGCTTACGGGCATTGGGGCGAGAGCCGGAAGGATGAAGGCGCCCAAAATCCTGATAGTCGAAAAGGGCAGGGACATAGACAGCCGGAACTGTCCGATGAAGCTCCATGAGATATCCTGCGCGGCCTGCTCCGAATGCGGCCTTTTAAGCGGCTGGGGCGGGGCCGGGGCCTTCAGCGACGGCAAACTGAACCTCTCCGCCGAGATCGGGGGCTATCTGAAGGATTACATCCCCGGCCCCGAGCTTGCCGGGCTCATCGATTACGTTGACGGCATATATATACGGTTTGGCGCGCCCAGGCGGTATTACGGGGGCGACCAGGCGCGGATGGATGATATAGCGCGCGAGGCGGCCAAAAGCGGGCTTCTATTCGTCCGTTCGAAGATCAGGCACATAGGGACGGACAGGTCGAAGGGGCTCCTCAGGAAAATGAGGCGGCACCTGGCGGGAAAGGGACCGCTGGCGGGAAAGGTGGATGTGCTCTTCGAGTCGGAGGTGGAACGGATACTCACCGCGCCCGCCGGCGCCACGAAGGCGGACCGGTCGAAGACGGGGCGGTTGATCGGGCAACCCGAAGTACGGGTTGGCCGGGACAAGGCGGTCGGGGTGAGGCTTAAGGACGGGCGGGAGATCAGTGCCCGTTTCGTCATACTGGCCCCCGGCCGCGAGGGCTCCAAATGGCTCGAGCAGGAAGTAAAGAGGCTAAAACTCTCCACGGTCAACAACCCCGTCGATATAGGGGTGCGCGTCGAGGTCCCGGCCCCCGTAATGGAGCACCTGACGGAAGCCACATACGAGCCCAAGTTCATCTTCTATTCGAAGGCCTTTGATGACAAAGTGAGGACCTTCTGCGTCAATCCCTACGGCGAGGTCGTAAAGGAATACCTGAAGGGCATCTGGACGGTAAACGGCCACAGCTACGCCAAAATGCGGACGCCCAATACGAATTTCGCCCTGCTGGTGAGCACCATCTTCACGGAGCCCTTTCACGAGCCCGTCTCTTACGGCAGGCACATAGCCAGGCTCGCAAACTTCCTCGGGCAGGGTGTGATCGTGCAGAGACTTGGGGACCTTCAGTGCGGCAGGCGCTCCACGGCGGAGCGCATCGGGCGCGGGGTGTGCAGCCCTACCCTGAAAGACGCGACCCCCGGGGACCTGAGCTTCGTCATTCCCTACCGTTATCTGAGCGACATAATAGAGATGTTAAGCGCGCTTGACAGGCTTGCCCCCGGCGTCAACTCCGGGCACACGCTTCTCTACGGGGTGGAGGTGAAATTCTATTCGATGAAGCCAAGGCTCACGCCCTCTCTTGAAAGCGAGATCGAAAACCTCTTTGCCGTCGGCGACGGGGCGGGTGTCAGCAGGGGGCTTGTCCAGTCTTCGGCCTCCGGCGTTATAGCCGCAAGGGAGATATTGAAGAGGCTGTAAGAAGGTGATGCGGGTCCTTTCCCTCACCACTGAAATTCCCAGAGCACGTCCCCGCCGGTCTCGGTCCCAGTCTCGGTCTGCACCAGCCAATCCCTGGTGAGGCGGTAGCGTACCCTGAAGACATTGCTCGTCTCGAAAAGTCCTATCCCATAGGCCACATAGAGCCGGGGCGAGAGATACCGGCCCAGAAACAGCGTGGCCTGCTCCTGTCCGGAAGGCGTTGTCGCGGGCCCTTTTTCCACTGTCACCTTTGTTATCCCGAAGAGTGCCCCGATCTTTGACGCAATGAATTTCCCGCCTGCAAGTCCCGCCGTGGTGGCTGCCGTGTAGAGCAGGCTGCCTTGCGAACTTGAGGCCGAACCGAGGGGTTTCCCGAGGACGAGATAGGCCAGGGCGTCGGTTTCATCCATGGCCGGCTCGGAGAATACGACGAGCCTTGGCGCCTTGAGCGTGCCCGTCACGTGTATCCCGGCAATCACATCGTTTTGCGCCTTCCTGGTGGCCCGTATATCGAGGCCGGGGTCGTCCACGGGACCTCCGCCGAAGAACAGTTTCCCCTGGCTGATAGCGAGGTTCTGTCCGTATGCCTTGTATCTGCCCTTCACGATCACCAGCTCGCCCCGGCCCGTGGCAATCTTGCCCGGCGCTTCGTGGACCGCAACGCTGCCCGCGATGCGGCTTTTAAGGCCGAATCCGTCAAAGGTTATCCGGTTTCCAAGGACCACCGTTATATCGGCCGAGATTTCGAATTTCACGGCCTTCACCCTGATCTTCTTTTGGCCTACTATCACCACGTCGGGCGAGGGTTTGACGGCCTCCGACGGGATCTTTTTGATCCTGATGTCCGCCAGCGGGATAACCACCTGGCCTTTCAGGGCGATTTTCCTGTCCAGCAGCGTTAGCTCAAGGTCCGGGCTCGCCTGCACCTGCGCCATCGGGGTTTTAAAGGCCAGGAAGTCCTTTCCCTTTATGTTCAGGTCCGCCTTCCAGAGTTTTGACGGCGTGCGGGCCAGATCGCCCTTAATGCCGATCGCGCCGGGACCGGAATGGAAAACCCCGTCGAGAAGGAACCTGTTTTTCCCGTCGCTCTTCGCCGTAAGGGAGATGCCGGTAAGTTTTATGCCCAGGGTGGGCAGCGGGGCGGAGGCCTTTTCGACGGCCAGTTGCCCGCTTAAGTTCGGGTTTCGAAGGGGCCCCGAGACATCGAGGCCCGCCTTTAAAACGCCGCTGGCGTTCTTTACGGCGGGCAGGACGGCGGAGACGATGTTTAAGTTCGGTAGTTCCATCCTGATATTCCCCTTGATGGTGGTACGATTGCGGATGACGAACCGGCTTGTTATGCCTCCGCCTTCCACGAAGGGCATCTCCCAGTCAACAGTGACCGTCCGGTTTGCGCTTTGCATTTTAAGGACGCTTTCCTTGAAGGAAAGCCGCATCTTTTTTCCCTTGAGGCTGTAAAGGACGGAGCCGCCCACGAGCCTGATGTCCGCCTTTCCGGCGAGCGCCCCCTTCGAGTATAAGACATCCGCGCCTCCGCCCAGCGTTCCCGTCACCTGCATGCCCGGCGGCAGCAGCAGGTGAAAGAGGTCCAGGGGCACGCGGGAGAGCGCAAGCGTGACATGCGCCTCTTTGGACCTTTTGAGGTCCGCTTTAAGACATATCATTGCCCTGGCCTTTGAGAGACAGATGTCGGCCGCGGCCGCCGTTTTCGAAATTGTGAGTGGCGCGGGACGGACAAGGCCCCAGGCGCCGTATCGCGGTTCGGAAAGGCGGAGTCTCATTATGTCCCCGTTCCAGACGCCCCGGCTGTAGCCGCCCGTGAGCGACAGCGCAACCGCCGTCCTTTTGCCTTCGGCCGAAAGGGTTATACTGTGCAGGGCAAGCCTTCCCGCCGCCTTCATTCGTATCGCCCGGAGGGTTAGGCGGCCGGCCTCAAGACCGGCAGCCGTTAAATCGATCTTTGAGCTTGCGCGGTCCGAGAGGTCTATTGTGAAGGCCGACCGGAGATTTTCGATCTTGTATTTGCCGTACCGGACGCCACGTCCGGCGATCCGGGCCGTGACAACGGGTTTCCCGCGCCCCTTCAGAGTCCCCCGGGCGGAGAGCCGGCCGCCGGCATTCGGGAGCATTTCGCCCAGATTTTTCGCGTTCAGCCTCCATTCGAGGTCCCACCGGCG
>JAJYGJ010000206.1 GCA_021790695.1 Nitrospirota bacterium
AGGATATCGAGAACCTCCGGCCTTGAGAAGTGGTCCGGCACCTCGGTGCCCTCGGAGAGCATCTTCCTGAGCTTCGTGCCGGACAGCAGCATCCTGTCTTCCTTGCCGTGCGGGCAGGTCTTCATCGAGGCCATCCCGTCGCACTTCTTGCAGTAGAACGTCCAGTCTATCTTCAGGGGCTTCGTCTCGAGAGCGCCCGCGGGTATCTGATCGAATATCTTCTGCGCGTCGAAGGGGCCGTAGTAGTCTCCCACTCCCGCGTGGTCCCTGCCCACGATCAGGTGGCTGCAGCCGTAATTCTGCCTGAAGAGGGCGTGCAGCAGCGCCTCCCTGGGGCCGGCGTACCTCATGTCCAGCGGATAACCGCCGACAGTCACGGTGTCCTTGACGAAGTACTTCTCCATGAGCGTGTCAATGGCCCTCTGCCTGACGTCGGACGGTATGTCGCCCGGTTTGAGCTTTCCAAGGAGCATATGGATGAAAACGCCGTCCAGCGTCTCGACGGCGATCTTGGCCAGATACTCGTGGGAGCGGTGCATCGGGTTTCTCGTCTGGAAGGCGGCGACGGTGGACCAGCCCTTGTCCTCGAACATCTTCCTCGATTCGGAAGGCCTCACGAAGAGGGTGGGGTATTCCGTGGGGAAGCTGCCCTCGGAGAGGACCTTGACCGGGCCGGCCAGGTTCACCTCGTGCTGCTTCATCACCATGGCCACGCCCGGGTGCTCCATATCGGTCGTGCTATAGATGCACTTGCACTCGTGCTCCTTGTCGATCTTGTACTTCTCCGTCACCTTCATGGTGGCCATGATCTCGCCGGACTCCTCGGAGACGAGGGCCACTTCCTCGCCGTTCTTCAGGCTGTCGGCCTGGCCCGGGCTGGTGGAAACGGTTATCGGAATCGGCCAGAACGTGCCGTCCGCCATCTGGAACCTGTCGCAGACGCCCTTCCAGTCATCGTGGGTCATGAAACCCTCGAGGGGCGTGAAGCCGCCCATTCCCATCATGATAAGGTCGCCCGTCTCGCGGGAGCTTATCCTCACCTGGTTCAGGCCTTTGGCCTTTTCTTTCTCGGCCTGGAGCGCGGCCCCTTCCAGGAGAAGCGGCTTAAGCTTTTTTTCCTTGCCGTGGGGGTTTACAAGTGCCATATTCGGAAAACCTCCTTATTTGGTTTTTTCTAACTCGGCCTTGATCTTGCCGTAAATGTCGGAGATCGAGCCAGTGCCAGCGATCTTTCTGACGATCCCCTTGCCGGAGTAATAATCTATGAGCGGCGCGGTCTGGGACTCATAAACCTGGAGCCTCTTTTTGATGGTCTCTTCCTTGTCATCGTCCCTCTGGAAAAGCTCCCCGCCGTCCTTGTCGCATACGCCCTCCTTTTTGGAAGGGGTGAAATAGACGTTATACATCTGGCCGCAGGTACGGCACGTCCTTCTGCCGGTGAGCCTCTTCATGAGGTCCTCGAAAGGAACATCGACGCTTACCGCAAGCTGCAGGGGCATGCCTATGCCGGCCAGCATGCCGTCCAGGGCCTGGGCCTGAGCGGTGTTCCTGGGAAAGCCGTCAAGTATGAAACCCTTTTTGCAGTCGGGCTGTTTGAGCCTGTCTTCCACGAGACCCAGCACGACCTTGTCGGGGACAAGCTCGCCCCGGTCCATGAAACCCTTTGCCTCTTTCCCAAGCGGCGTTCCCTGCGCGATATTGGCGCGCAGGATGTCGCCCGTGGAAATCTGGGGTATTCCGAACTCCTCAATAAGTTTCTTTGCCTGGGTGCCTTTGCCGGCCCCGGGCGCGCCGAGCATAACAATCCGCATGATAAAAGATCGGAACTTCGAATTTGCCTCTTTTCAGACGGCAGGCTGCCAAAAGTTTCACAAAATATGAACTGAGTTTAATGATAGGAGGCGGGAGACGACTTTTTCAAGTTAAATAATAAAATCAGCAGATTAAATTTTCTTATAATTTTAATAATAACCGGGAATCAGGCGAAGACAGGAAGGCTTTCAGTTGCCTCAGGGCATGGGCCCTGTGGCTTATGGCGTCTTTCCGGGCGGGGCCCATCTGGGCGAAGGTCATCTCGTATCCAAGGGGATAAAAGACCGGATCGTACCCGAAGCCGGTCTCGCCCTTCGGGCCAAACCCGATCGTACCCTCGGCCCTGCCGTGAAAGGTCCTGACGACGCGCCCGTCCGGCGCGGCCAGCGCTATGGCCGTACTGAACCGGGCCGTCCTTTTGCCGGCAGGCACCCCTTCCAGCTCATGGAGGAGTTTTTCAAGGTTTTTCCGGTCGTTTGCGCCGGTCCCGGCATAACGGGCGGAGCGCACCCCGGGGGCGCCCCCAAGGGCGTCCACTTCCAGGCCGGAGTCGTCCGCGAGGGCGGGCAGGCCGGTGAATCCGGCGACGAGGGAGGCCTTCAAAGACGCGTTTTCCTCGAAACTCTCCCCGGTCTCTTCAACCTCCGGGCATGCGGGCCAGGCATCCAGCCCCTCCAACTCGACGGGAAAGCCGGACAAAATCCTCCTGAGCTCCTCAAGTTTGTGCCTGTTTCTGGTGGCCACCACTATCCTTAAATTCTCCGGCATGAGCCTTTAAGCATAAAATATCCGGCTCCCGGTGGCAAGACCAACTGAATTTCCGGTAGTGGGTCAGCTTGCCTTGCCGGGCAACGGCAGCCCTTGTCCCTATCGCCCATTTACCTGCCCGCCTTATTCATTCGGGGCGGCCGTTCCGGACGTAACTCAAAAGGTCCGTTTAGCCGTCTTGCAGAGCGATCACCCCGGTTTTTTCAGACGCGCCGTCTCTCGTCCGTCGGCCTTTCCCTTATTCATAAGCGCAGGCAGGCATGGGCTCCATGCCCCCGCAACCACTAAAACCATCCAGACGGATTCTTTTCCCGGC
>JAJYGJ010000110.1 GCA_021790695.1 Nitrospirota bacterium
AGCTCCCGGACGTTTCCGGGCCAGTCGCGGGCCGCGAGGCGGCGCATCGCCTCCACCGATACGGATTCCACGTCTTTTCCCGTCTGCGCCGAATATTTCCGCAGAAAATGGCGCACAAGCGCCGGGATGTCCTCTCTGCGCTGCCCAAGCGCGGGCAGCTTTATGGGAAACACGTTCAGGCGATAGTAGAAATCCTCGCGGAACATGCCCGCGGCGACAAGTTCCGGCAAATCGCGGTTTGTCGCGGCGATGAACCTCACATCGGCTTTTTGCGTATGCCTTGCTCCCACGGGCCGGTACTCTTTCTCCTGGAGCACGCGCAGGAGCTTCCCCTGGAGCCTAAGGGGCAGGCTGCCGATTTCGTCGAAAAAAAGCGTGCCGCCCCCGGCCGTCTCTATCAGGCCCTTTTCGGTCGAGTCGGCCCCGGTGTAGGAGCCTTTCACATGGCCGAAAAGCTCGCTCTCCATGATGCTCTCCGGTATGGTCACGCAGTCTATGACCACGAAAGGGCCTTCCCTCCTGGGGCTGTTGAAATGGATGGCCCTGGAGACCAGCTCCTTGCCGGTCCCGGACTGCCCCGTCACAAGCACCGTGCTGTCCACGGCGGCCACCATGGCGATAAGATCGAAGACCTTCTGCATGGCGGCGGAGCCGCCTATGATGTTTTCAAGGCTGTAGAGGGCGCGGACCCCGCGCTGCGGGTTGAAATTCCCGGCAAAGGGTTTTTTGTTTTTGCTTCTGCGTTCGACGCACCTGCCCACGGTCCGGAGCAGGTCCTCCGGATTTACCGGTTTTTCCAGGTAATCGAACGCGCCGTAACGGAGCGCGTCCACCGCGCCCCGGACCGAGCCGAATCCTGTTATTATTATGACTTCGGTCGCGGGCGATGCGTCCTTGACCCTCTTCAGGAATTCGATGCCGTCCATCTCCCCCGGCATCTTCAAGTCCGAGAGCACCAGGTCGATGGAAAAAGTCCTGGTGAGGTCGAGCGCCTCCCTGGGCGAGGAGGTTGTCTTTACCCAGTAACCGGCAGGCTCAAGGGCGCGCCTGGCGGCGGCCCGTACTATCTCCTCGTCGTCCAGGACAAGGATTTTCGTCAAACTTTCTCCCCCAGGGCGTCCCGGACTACGGCAAGCAGGGACTCGGGGCTGAAGGGTTTTTCCAGGTAATTGTAGGCCCCCATCGTCATGGCCCTGGTGGCGGTCTCGATGGTGCTGTAGCCGGTAACCACTATCACCCTCGCGTCGGGCAGCCTCTTTTTCAGTTCGACCATGAGGGCGATGCCGTCCATCCCGGGCATCTTCAAGTCCGTGAGGACGACATCGTATTTTTTCTCCTCCGTCATCTCGAGGGCGCCGGGACCGCCGGAGGATGTGTCCACGTCATATCCGGCCGTCCGGAGGATCCTGCTGCAGCACATCCTTACGATCTCCTCGTCGTCAATCGCCAGAATGCTTTTCGTCTGCATCCTCGTCTCCCTTTTCCCGCGCGGGAAGCCTGATGAGAAAGATCGCGCCTTGCCCCGGCACGCTCTTGGCCAGTATATCGCCCCCGTATTTCTTAATTATCCCGTAACTGACCGAGAGCCCCAGCCCGGTGCCCTGGCCGACCGGTTTGGTAGTAAAAAACGGCTCGAAGATCTTGAGGAGGTCGGCCTCGGCGATGCCCGGCCCCGTGTCGGTGAACTCCGTCTCTATCATCCGCCTGCCGTCTTCCGCCGGCAAAAGCCTCGTGGTTATCGTGATGAAGCCCTTCTGGTCCATGGCGTCGGAGGCGTTCATGAGCATATTTAAAAAAACCTGCTGGATCTGGTTGGGGTCCGCGAAGACCGGGGGCAGCCCGGGGGACAGCCTGAGATCGAATTTTATGTTATAAAAACGCGATTGATGGCTTATCATGGAGATGGTGGACTCAAGCAGCGTGTTCAGGCCTATCTGCGTCATCTCGAAACCCGCCCCGCGCGAGAATCCCAGAAGCCCCTTGATGATCTTAGCGCATCTTTCGGCCTGGTCTATGACGACCTGGAGGTCTTCGCGCGCCTCGGCGTCCGAGTCCGGAACGCGGTTTCTGAGCAGGTGGGCGAAGGTGATAATTCCCGTCAGCGGACTGTTGAGCTCATGGGCAATGCCGGCCGACATCCGTCCAAGCGAGGCCAGTTTTTCGGTGTTGATGAGGGACTCCTGGGTCCTCATCATCTCGCCGGTCTTTCTCTTTATTTCCTCTTCGAGGTTGTGCGCCCAGTGGTCCCTGCTTTCCCGGTAGAGCTTCAGGTCCTGCATCATGGAGTTGAAGGTCCTGGCGAGGAGCCCCATCTCGTCCCTGGTATTGATGTCTATCGGCTCGTCCAGTTCGCAGTCGGCGACCCTTTTCATCCCGTCCTCGAGGAGGGCCACCGGCTTTGATACAAGCCGGTAGAGGATGATGAAGAGGGAAGCGGATATGACCAGGATGAAAAGCCCGCCTATCAGCGCCGTCCCGATCTTGTTGTCGCTGACGACACGGTCCACGTCCTTCGTGTAAAAACCCTCTTCGAGGACGCCCAGCACGTTATTGCCCTTCCCGTGGAAATGGCAGGCGGCGGCGTGGCAACGGGGCCCGTTCTTTATCGGCGTGATGTAGAGGAGGGTCTTTTGCGCGCCCGCGCCGACAATACTGTGGGTGGTCGCCAGGGCATTTATATCTTTAACCCGGATGGCCGGGGGTTCGTACGGCGCGCCTTGCGTCTTAGAGGCGCCGGGCGCCTTCGCGACACCGGGCGCCTCCGAGGAAAACCGGAGCTTCCCGTCCGGGCCGTATATCCTTATGAAGCGGACTCTTTTGCCCTCGCTGATCATCTGCAGGTCCTGCCGCATCAGGTCCCTCCTGCCGGACAGCATCCCGTATTGTATGCTCCGGTTGACGAGGTCGGCCAGCGAAGAGGCGTAGTTTACCAGGTTTTCGACCAGTTGCCGCTGCTCGAAATGTATGAAGAGCGTGCCGAATGCGAGGCTCCCGAGGACCATAAGGCTGCCTATCGCAATAATGAGTTTTCCGGCAAGGGAATGGGAGAGGTTACTGAACTTGACCATCGATTATTTTATCATAAAGGCGCAGACCGGCCGCTGCGTCCCGGGACCCGCCTCGAAATCATTTTTTAAAATGGATGCCCGATTAATATCCCGCCCCGGCGGGACATGACGTCTTTTTTGCCACGTTTTCAAGCCGTTTTTCGTCATTCCCGCGCGGGCGGGAATCCATTTTTCTTAGCTTTTTATAAAATGCTCGATTTTGAGACAGGTCCTAATCCTTCTCGGCCAGCTTGCCCATGCCCACTATCTTGTCGTTTTCCTCCAGGTCCATGAGTTTAACGCCCTGGGTGTTCCGGCCTATGATGGATATGCCTTCCGCGGGCATTCTTATGGTCTTTCCGGACTGCGTGATGAGCATGATCTCATCCTCGTCGCGCACCTTCATGAGCCCCACGGCCCGTCCGCCCCGGCCGGTGACCTTGATGGAGATAACGCCCTTGCCGCCCCTCCCCTGCACGGGGTAATCCTCTATGTGAGAGCGCTTGCCCAGACCCTTTTCCGTCACGGTGAGAAGGAGATTTTTTTCCTCGACCATCTCCGCCGAGACGACCTCGTCCCCCCTTGTCAGACGGATGCCGATCACGCCCCTGGCGACCCGGCCCATCGCGCGCACGTCCTCTTCATTGAAGCGTATGGCCAGGCCCTTTCTCGTTCCTATGAAGAGATCGTTCAGGCCCCCGGTCCGCCTTGCCGCGATCAGCTCATCGTCTTGCTCCAGGCTGACGGCGATGATCCCCTTTCCGCGCGGGTTCGAGTACTCCTCCAGGGCCGTCTTTTTCACAAGCCCTTTCTTCGTGAAAAAAACGAGATACCCCTCCATGAAGGTCCGCACCGGCAGGGCCGTGCTCACCCGCTCTCCTTCGGACAGGGCAAGCAGGTTTACAAGGGCCTTGCCCTTGGCGGCCCTTCCGGCCTCGGGTATCTGGTATATCTTCAGCCAGTAGAGCCTGCCCAGGTTTGTGAAGAAGAGCATGTAGTCATGCGTGGAGCCGATAAAGAGCTGCTCAACATAGTCCTCCTCGCGCGTCTCCATGCCGATAAGCCCCTTGCCGCCCCTGTGCTGGCTGCGGTAGGCGGAGATGGGGTTTCGCTTGATGTAGCCGTTATGGGAGACGGTTATGACCATCTCCTCCTCGGTGATGAGGTCCTCCAGCGTGATTTCCTTCTGTGCCTCTATGATGTCCGTGCGGCGCTCATCCGCATATTTTTCCCTTATCTCCAGAAGCTCGGCCTTTATTATCGCGCGCTGCCGCGCCTCGCTTGCCAGTATCTCCTTCAGGTCGGCGATTTCCCGGAGGGTTTCCTCGTACTCCTCCATGATCTTTTGCCTCTCCAGCCCGGTCAGGCGCTGGAGCTTCATGTCGAGGATCGCCTGGGCCTGGACCACGGTCATCCCGAAACCATCCATAAGCCCCTGCCTTGCGACATCGGGGCCCTCGGCCGCCCTTATCAGGGCGATCACCTCGTCCAGGTGCTCGATTGCCGTCTTCAGGCCCTCCAGTATATGCGCCCGCTCCTCTGCTTTTTTCAGCTCGAAGCGTGTCCTTCTTATGATGACGTCCCTTCTGTGCTGCAGGAAGTACCCGAGCATGCGCCGGAGGCCCAGCACCCTCGGCTGCCCGCCCACGAGGGCCAGCATGTTCATGCCGAAGGTCGATTCCATCTGCGTGTGCTTGTAGAGGTTATTGAGGACGACCTCGGCCGCCTCTCCCCGCTTCATCTCCACCAGGACGCGGATGCCGTCGCGGTCGGACTCGTCCCTCAGGTCGGAGATGCCCTCTATCTTCTTCTCGCGCACCAGTTCGGCTATCTTCTTTATCAGGGACGCCTTGTTGACCTGATAGGGCAGCTCCGTCACGATGATGCTCTCGCCCCCCTTGTGGTCGCGCTCTATGCGCGCCTTCGCCCTCACCTTTATAAGCCCCCTGCCGTTCTCATACGCGCTCCTGATGCCCTCGACCCCGTGGATGATCCCCCCTGTGGGGAAGTCCGGCCCCTTCACAGCGGTCATGAGTTCGTCGGTTGCGGTCTCCGGCCTTTCAAGCAGCATGACGAGGGCGTCCGTGACCTCGGCCAGGTTATGGGGCGGGATGTTCGTGGCCATTCCGACGGCAATGCCCGAAGACCCGTTTATGAGCAGATTGGGCACGCGGGTGGGAAGCACCACCGGCTCCGTGGTCGTCTCGTCGAAGTTGGCGATAAAATCGACCGTGTCCTTGTCTATGTCCTTCAGAAGCTCCTCGGCTATTTTCGAAAGACGCGCCTCCGTGTAACGGTAAGCGGCGGCGGGATCCCCGTCTATGGAGCCGAAATTGCCCTGCCCGTCCACCAGCGGGGCGCGCATGTTGAAGTCCTGCGCGAGCCTCACAAGGGCGTCGTATACGGCCGTGTCGCCGTGGGGATGGTATTTTTTCAGGACCTCGCCTACGACGCCGGCGCATTTGGAGTACTTCCGGCCGGGCAACAGGCCCTCCCGGAACATGGCATAGAGTATCCGGCGCTGGACCGGCTTCAAGCCGTCTCTTACCTCAGGCAGGGCCCTGCCGATGATCACGCTCATCGCGTAATCGAGGTAGGAGACCTTCATCTCCTGCTCTATGTTGACCAGCACCTTCATCCGGTAAAAAAATCCCCCCCGAAATGTTGAAAAATCTATTGAAGAACCCTGCGGTCTCTGCCGCGGGGATTCTTAATGTAAGGAATTTTTTATCCTTTATATTCGCTCGCTTGACCCCGTGGCAAGACCACGGGGAATACGCTCGCTAGCCATTTATTTTAACATATTCGGGGCGGTTTGACGGGGGGTTTGAGACAGGTTCTAATACTCGTACACCGCCGAGACCTTCGAGCGCTCGGGCGTGTTTGCTTTGGAAAGCGTCTCGATGGTATAGATATAAGGCACGGCGGGGACCGCGAGCGTGCCGGAGTCCGCCTCGACAACTCCGGTCTTTTCAAGCCCGGTCGCGGCCGCCGTGTTGCCGGGTATAGTATCGACTATCTTTGCGTAGACAGTGTAATTCCCGAGGGAGAGGGACATATCGTAGTTGCCGGCGCCGATTGTCCATGAATACGAGTTTGCCGGGCAGCCGTTTGTCGTCCATTCACTGGTTGGCTTCAGAAGCTTTGTGTTCGTGCATAGGGCATTCGAAAATGTGGCCTGGACGGCTGGAAGCTTAAAATTATTGGCGTCGCGGGAGTCTATAAGCCCCCTCGCGGCGTCCGTCCCGCCCACGGCCGCCTCCAGCGCGGTCGAATATCTCTTGCCCATGCCGGAGACCTCCGTGCCGGAGGTCGCCATGTAAATGAGCCCGGACATTATTATGAGCGCGACCGCCGCAAGGACTATCACTATTACAAGGGTCATGCCGCTTTCATCGTTTATGTGCCTCAGTTTCAGCCCCATTGCGCCCTCTCCGTTGTCCCCGGTCCCCGCCCGGCAAAATTTTCACAAAAAACCAAAGAGTCCATTTCCCGATGATTATTGCGCCCCATTTTCATTGCGCCCCGAGATTGAACGGTTTTTCAATGACCGTATACGCCTTCCACCTGTAATGCAACTGGTCGGCGGCAAGGGGGTAACTGGTGCAGATCCCCGAAGCCACGGGGGGACTCGCGCAATCTCCCAGCCATATGGGGCCCGAAGTATAAGACGGGTCCATCTGGCCCTCCTGGGCCAGTATGAAAACCCTTACCTGCCGGACGTCCTGCCGCACCAATGCGGCCGTGTTGTCCGCGGAGACAGCATTCGCGTCGGCCAATGCGCCGTTGGCCCGCATAAAGTTGACCTTCATCGTCGCGGCGCAGTCCAGGATGGGATAGTACGTGAACTTTCCGTCCGACTGGTTCACGACCGCCTTCACAAGCTCCCCCGTCCCCGGAGCGCAGCGTTTGGGCACCAAGACGTTCTGATTGTCCCAGTCGTTCTGCGCGCCCGCGGCTATGAAATAGTCCGTCCGGTGAAAGGGCATCTCCAGGCCATTGGGCGCGTCAGCGGCGGAGGCCACGCCGTAAACCATGTTTGTCGTATTGGTGATCGAGGCGTAAAGCGCAAGATTGCCGGGGGGATCATCATACATGGGCGAATATGAGTTGTTGGCGTATACGAGCGTGGGCGATTTGTCCAGGTTCGACAGCACGACCACGCGGTCCGAGGGGCAGAGGTTTTCAGGGTCGTTGGCGCAGTTGGCCTGGGCCCATCCAGTGGTCCATGGATTCGGCACGCCGCTCGTGGGCAGCGTCGTTGATTTGCCGGCCGCCGTGTCGTTTACGGCGGCCGACTGGGATTTTATGACCAGGTAGTCTCCGAAGGCGTTTGTGCCGTTTGCGCCGCCGGCGACAGGCACTATCGCCCGGGGCGGATTGCCGGGACTGTCGTCGGCGTTCCGGGCTACAGGGCTGTTGCCGATATACTCATTGTAAGAAACCGGCGAGATCGTTGACCATGGCAGGCCGTAGCCCGCGGCCTGGATGTCGTTTTTCAGGTAGTTCAGGCCGAGGGCGCTTCCGATATCGGTCCCGGCCGCCCTGCTTTGCTGTTTGTACTGCCTGTAAAGCTGCGCGTAAAGCGTCGATACGGCGGCTATGAGGAAAACGGAGATGAGCAGGGCTATCATAAGCTCGACCAGGGTGAAACCGTCCCGCCCTCCCGTCTTTGGATTACCGTTCATTGCCCGATCACCGATTGCCCGATCACCGACTGTATCTGATATTGGGGCTGCTGCCGCCCTTTCCAGTCCCAGGTCACGGTCACGGTGACCAGGTCATGGTTATTCGGGTTTGCGTCCAGCGCGTCCACGGCATTTGTCACGCAGAAGGTCTCCTGGAAGTTACGGAAATTTCTTATCACGGCCACGGCATTCGACACCGCCGGGCCGTTGGGTGTGCAAGTGAGCCCATTTGTCACCGGGCCGGAAGGATTCGCCGGCGGCACGGAATTGGGCAGATTGGTAAATGCTATGTTCCTGGCGCCGCTCATGGATTGGGCCGCGATGCTCACTGCCTCGTTCCTGAGCATGTTCTTCGTGTTGGAATCGGTGGCGAGGAGGGCCGTCGAGAGCACGGCCATGAAGATGAAGAGGAAAAGGACCATGGCGATAAGGACCTCGACAAGGGTGTCGCCCCGGCGGCAATCTTTGCCCGCAAGGAATCTAATGCAAGGAATTTTTTTCATTTATATTCGCTCGCTCGACGCTCGCTATCCATTTAGTCAGGATTGCAGACATTTTTGTTTGTATCCCAGGTTCCAAGCGATATGTCCGTCGTCGACCAGGCGATGCAGTTCAACTGCGGCGGCGTTGACGATTGCATATATATCGTTCCGGTCCCGTTCAGTATCCCATTCGGGGAGATGTTCAACTGAAACGGGTCTTGCTTGTTATTCACCCGCATGGCGATTTGGCCGGGCAGGTTCCAGTTTGGGCCGACCCGGGTATCCTGGCCGGCCTCGTATGCGCCGTCGCCGTCCGGGACCGGGGAGGTATCCAGGTAGATATTGTAACCGTAGACATTATTATTTTTTGCGAATATCACGAAAACCCACCTTTTCTGGGTAATGGCCCGCTCTCTGGCGTTCATCAGGTCCGAGTAGACCTGTTGCACCTTGGATTCCGCCTGCGACCTGTTTTCCCAGCCGTCCATGCTGAAACCTATGACCGCGACGATCGCCATTATGGCGATGACGACCAGGAGCTCTACGAGTGTAAAGCCGCCACGCCTGGAAACACGCGCCATATCGCCGCCCTTTCTTTCACCCCCCGATAACCCCGGATTGCCATCCGGCCGGGGCGGGACCGTCCCTGCGTTGCCGCCTGAAGTAAAATCCCTGAGTTCTTCTGCCGCGGGAGCGTGTAAAGCCGCAAGTTTTACAATTCAAAGCCATTTTGGGGCCTATTTTTCCTCCCTTATGTAAAGCATTTTTCGTAGCGGCGGGGGCGGGGTGAAGACCGCCAGGCCCGAGGCCGTTGGCGGCATGCCTTCAAAGGATGCGGTCCTCCTGCCGCCCTGCTCCGTAAAGGCCTTGGAGAGGTCTATCTGCTGGATGCTCCCCGTCGAAAGTTGCAGGAGGGCCGTTCCCATGGCCCCGGCCAGGGCGCCGCCGCTGTTATATTCAACCCCCCAGAGATAAGTCTTGCCGCCCACGCCGCATTCCTCGTCGTAGGGCTTGAAGGTGGTGAAATACACGGCCCCGCCGGTGCTCGTCACGGGGGTCGTAAGCACTCTTTCAGACCCGCAGGTATCGGTGCTGTTGCTGTCGCACGGGGCCGGGCCCGTGTCCAGGTATATATACCAGTCTTCATTGGTGCTGATGTTGCTGGTGTTGGTCGCGTTATTAAGAAGACTGCTCGTCCCCGAAATTGCAGCGGGGCAAGAGGAATCAAACGTGCGGCCGGCGCCGTTATAGCAGGGGTCGGACACGCCGAAAATCCGCCTCTGGCTGCTCACATCGTCAACCCCGTAAGGATTGGAAGGATGGCTGCTCTTGGAATCTCCGAGCGCGGAATCGAAGTAATAGTACCTGCCTGTCCCGAAAAAGAGCCAGAGCTTCCCGGCGTTATTGTCCTGAAGCCGGGAAACACCGGAGGTCACAGGCCCTATGCCGTTTATAATCTGACTGTAAGTCCATTTGGTGAGATCCGGGCTGTCATCGGTAAGTATGCGTCCGACCCCGCCGTCAGTCCAGGTGCCGTTTGTATCCTTCGAGGCGTAGCCGCCGTAGACCGCGTCGTCTTCGTAGTCGGGCTTGCCGTTTTGGAGCCCCGAATCGTTCGTGGAGTTGAAAAGGTCGCCCGAAAAGGCGTCGGCGATTTTAGTGTCTATCATGCTCACGCCGGAGCCTGGGCCGTTTGCAAGATCGAAGATAAAGTACCGCAGGTCCTGGTCCGATCTCCCCTCGAACTGATGGTTCGTCGTCTCTATCGCGCCGGTCGGCCCGGAGCCGAAGACAACAAACCAATGGCCGTTTAAGCTATTGCCGGTTGGGTCATTCGCGGCGTTTATGCGGACGACCGCGGGCCCGCTCGTGGCGAACCCCAGATACGGACTGGTGAACTCCCAGAGAAGCCTGGGGTTATTCTCATCCGTCACGTCCAGGGCGAAATATTCCGACCACCCCACGCTTTTGCCGTTCACGCACAAGGGCGCGTCCACCCAGTCCGTGCCGGAGGGAGGGCCCGTGCAGTCGGCGCAGGCGGGCGCGCAGGCGCTGGCCCCGCCAAAACGCATCCCGCCAATAAGTATCGTCTTCCAGGTACTGACCGACTTCGTGCAATCCGCGTAATCGCTGCCCTTTCCGCATCCCCCGATACTGGCGTCGAAGACGTAGGGGGTGAGGTCGACCGTATAGAGATGGCAGTAATTCGGGTCGGAGATGTATTTCAGGTACGGGAGGACGTTTTCCGGGATGAAGGCCCACCTCTCGCTCCCCAGGGAGCTTCCGGCAAGCTGCGCTTTCGTATAGGGATTATTGTCGGTAAAGGGGCCGGTCGTGTTTATCACGCCCAGCTTGAAGGCGTGCAGCATGCCGTCGTTGCCTCCCACGTAAACCGTCCCCCTGTCCTTGTAGCCGGTTGTCTGTATGTAGGCCCCATAGCTGCTGTCGCTATAAGTCGTGTCATAGGTGTCCAGGCGTATCCAGGAGGCTATCTGTGGGGTGGAATCGACGACGTCGCCAAGCTTCCAGACGTTGCTGGATTCCGTGCCGTTTACGACTTCGGACGCCGTCCGGCTCCTGTAATCGGCTATGCCGTCGCCGTCAGGGTCGTATCCGGTCAAGTCGTCCCCCTCGGTCCATTGAATTACGCTGTCCGTGCCGTTGGTGATGCCGCTCGTGTTCAGATAGGGCCCGATAGTGCCGTCATTGCCCGTGCCGAACGAAATCAGGCCCTGTCCTGTTGTCACGTTCGTCGTGTAAATATGCCTGCCGGACGGCGCGGTTTCCCATAAATTCAGGCCCGCCTCCCAGAGGCCTCTTACATTTTCGAAATAATCGGGAGAGCCGGTCGCGGTGTCCTGCCGGGTGCCGACCAACCCGTTGGTGTTCGAATAATACCTGTTGATCATGGTGCGGCCAAGGCTCGTGTTGAAATAAAACGTCAGATCGTCATCCTCTCCCTGCCCGAGTGTCAGGTACTTGTCCCGGTCCGTGTCTTCCATTATGCTGCTGTTATAAAAAAACGGGTCCACGTAATACCACAGGTTCTGGACCGTTCCGGTCCAGGCTATGACGTTGTTGATGAAATTGCGCTTGGGGTAGAAGACGGCCTGCACGAGGTTTGCGCCGCTTCCCTGGCTCGGGGCAAGAATGGAGGCGGCCGTGCCGGATGAGGCCCTCTTGAGCATGCCCGAAAACGCATTGGTAAGCTCGGCCACCATATCCGAGCCCTGCGAGGCCTCGAAGTAGTTGTCCGGATTGCCCGACCCGTCGCTGCTCCACTCATACGGCCAGCCCGGCGTTGGCTCATTATCGCCGTTTATGTCCTGGAAGCCGCCGTTAATCGAGGCGTACTTCAGCAAAGTCGAGCCGTGCCCGAAGGCGAAGACGGTATAGAGCGTCAGCGTATGGGGGCCTCCCGTCAGGTCCGGGCGCAGATCGGCGGTGTGCATCCAGAGGGCCACGTCCTCGATCCCTGCCGCGGCATTGCCGGCCGGGCAGGACTGAAACGATGCTTCGGCCGGGAAACTTCCGGATGGACACTGTCCGCCGGAATAATGGGAAGGCGGATAGCCGTTCGTGCATACGGCCGGACAACTGCCTGTCATGCCGTCCGGCCATGAGTCCAGCGACCCGGAGTTGGAGCATACAAACGGAGACTTGCCCTGGGCATAGTCCAGGAGGGACGGGGGCAGCGCGCCGTCCTCGCACGGCTCGCCGTCCGTGACAAGGAGCACGAAGTTCTGAGCGCACGGGGGGTACGACGTCTGCCCGCCGGTCCCGTAGTTGTAAGGGTCTTTCCCAGCGTCGTTTACACTGTATTGGGGCGACTCGCCGCTGTAATCATAAGGGCCGGGCTCGCCGAAATTGAAGGAATACGGGGGGTTGTCGGACGTGGAAAACGGCTCTTTTGTCTGGGCGAAATAGCCCGCCACCGTGAAAAGCGCCTCGGCAATGGGCGTGTTGGCGGACGGGGCGGTATTATTTATATCTTTTATGAGACTGGGAAGAGAGGTGGACGGAATGGGGTCCAAGACTATGCCCCCGTCCCCGTTGCCGGTGTAGCCGGGGGGCTGGTTCCAGGGATTTCCATAACTGGCGAGCCCCACCCTTGCCCTCGCCCCGACAACAAGCTGTAAAACACCCTCGACCGGCACGGGCACCCGGACCTTGACATTAAAGGTATCCCAGTTGCTGCCATTCCAGGCATAAAACGCGCCGCTTGAGTTGCCGCCGGTGACAGCCGCCTGGAACACCCCCGTGTATTTCGAAGGCACATAGTCCGGCGCGTTTGAAATCTGTTTGTAGGCCCCGTAGCCGGTGGAAGGCAGCCCTACCCCCACAAGCCTGTCATAACCGCTGCCACCGCCGTCGCTGTTGCCGGTGCAGCCCTGCCCGCCGTCACATAAACCCCCGGTCAGCGCCGCCTTGATTACATCAAGCCTTCTCATCGCAAGCCAGTTCAGGAAGTTGCCGTCCCAGTAAGCATTATCGGGGTTGGCGCGGGATTGCGATTTGGTTTCATAGGAATAGAACCTATTGCTTCCATACTGGTACCAGGTGTTCGAATCGAAATAGCCATAGTATTCCTTCGTGGGATCAAACCCCGTGCATGGGTTATCGTAATCAGAACAGTCGTTGCCGCTGTCGTAATAGGCGTAATCCCACATGCTGCCCGAATTGTCAAGGAGTATCATTATGTTGGGAACAACGTTCTGGACAACGTACGGTGGCACGTCGCAGTAATCGTTCATCTGCGCGGCATGCGCTTCGGAAAAAAAGACCGGGTTTAACACAAAAATGGCAAGAAGCAGGATTTGAACCGGGCGGCCGCAGAAAAGACGGTATGCCTTGCGCGCCATCATTCGCCTCACTGGAGCGCCGGATGCTCGAAGACCATGATTTCGTTTATGACACCGCCGCGGAAGAAGAGTTTTACCTCCCTGCCCTTTATAAGCTGGTGTGGCGCGGCGTTTCGGCCCTCCGCGTCTTTAATGGGCACGCCGGTAAAATAGTAATAATTCCCCCTGACCCGGATCGCCTGGAAAGTGACGTCTTCTATGTGGCCCTCGACCATGGTGGTCCTTTGCCATCCCCCGATAGTCCTTGCCGAAGCGGGGGCACCATGGAACGCGGGAAAAAGAAAAAAGAAAAAGAAAAAGAAAAAGGCCAAAAAACAGACCGCGGCCGGAATCCCGCCCCTGTCCATCGGAAATCCCCCCCTGATTATCTCCCCCTCCGCCGCCCCGCCTGTCTTCAAGTCCGTCCTCCTCCGCTTTGAAATGCCGCCGCCGACCCTCCGTCGGAAAACTTCACCTTCACAAAAGGCAAAGACCATGCCTCTTGCAAAAAGACTGTAATTCAAGGGGTTTTCGTTCCCGGCTCCTGAGTTGGGTAACCGGTTACACAATTTTGGGAAATCTGTTACATAATCGCCATGTCCTCTCCGCCTCCCGCCCGGTTGCCTTGATCAAACTGACCGGCTACCCCGGATTTTGAATTTTTTCATTCTCCTGTGTTATTTTTCAGATATCGCCCCTCTCGATCATTACATGCCGTTTTCAGGATGGTTATCAATTTGAAAAGCATCAGGAAGGACTGTAAAAAAAGCGCCCGGGAGCGCCTGCGCTTCCCGGAGGACGAGGCCCGTTTCCCATGGCTGCCAATCCTCCTTGAGGCATATTCGATAATCGACGCCGGGGTCCTGCGCGCCCTCTCGGACCTTGAAAAAGACGGGCGCAAACCAGCCTGCAAGGAAGGCTGCGGGC